>NZ_JBPCEP010000026.1:0-53373 GCF_050971705.1 Niallia sp. M35 | reverse complement strand
TCATTATAACAAAGAAGTAGAGCTGGTCGATGAACCTTAATAAAGCTTTTGATAAAGTCTTTCTCCACCATTAAGCTCTCTATATTTTGGCATTACTTCAACAAAACTCAATGTCTCTTTATCCCCTAAACCTAGAAATCCTTCTTTACTTAAACTCTCATAAAATAGGTGATGAACTTGGTTCTGAAGCATTGGATTAAAGTAAATCAGTACATTTCTACAAATAATAACATGAAATTCATTAAAGGATTGATCTGTTACTAGATTATGCTGCGCAAAAATAATATTTTTCAACAAATCAGAATGAAAATAGGCATATTGATGATCGGTTTTATAATATTCTGAGAAGGCATTTGTCCCACCAGCAAGCATATAATTTTTCGTATATGCTTGCATTTTGTGGAGAGGAAATGCACCTTTGCTTGCCTTTTCCAGCACGGTTTCATTCATGTCTGTTGCATAAATAACCGCCTTATCCTTTAAACCCTCTTCTTCTAATAAAATGGCCATAGAAAAGACTTCTTCGCCAGTAGCACAACCAGCATGCCATATCCGAATTTCTTCAAGCTTTCGTAAATACGGGATGATTTGCGCTCTAAAAGAACGAAAAAAGCTTGGATTCCTAAACATTTCTGTTACATTGATAGAAAAATCATTAAGAAGTTGTTCAAGGAATGCCTCTTCATGAATCACTCTTTCCAGCAATCTCGTAATCGTAGGAATATTATCCATTTTCATTCTATAGTAGATTCTGCGTGTAATAGAAGATCGGTTATATTGACGAAAATCAAAACCTGATAATCGAAAAATCCCTTCAAGCAGCAGATCTACTTCGATGTCTGCATGATCTTGATTCTCTACCTCTTGATCATTATTCAGGAATAGATGATCCATCTCCGTTCCTCCTTACTTAGCTAAGCTAACCATACTCTTAAGACGGAGTATAATTGATCCAAATCTAACGGCTTACTGATATAATCAGATGCCCCCGCCTCTAAACATTTTTCACGGTCATTCTTCATCGCTTTTGCCGTTAATGCGATAATTGGTATCTCTGTCAGATTCAACGTTTGACGGATAATTGTCATGGTTTCATATCCATTCATATTCGGCATCATAATATCCATTAGGATAACATCCAAATCTATAGTTCTATCCAGAATGTCTAAACATTCCTTCCCGTTATAGGCAACAAGAACATCCATCCCTCTTTTTTCAAGAGTCGTTTTAAGAGCAAAGATATTTCGATTATCATCGTCTACAATCAATACCTTTTTCCCTTTAAACACATCCTCGTTCTCGTCCTTAGAAATCACAATTTCTGTTTTTCTTTCTTCTTCCTGTTTCTGTTCTTCCTTATCTATTTCTTGTCGAGCTTCTTGCTTTTTCACTTCCATAGTAGCAGCTACATTCATCTCACTAATATTAAGTTGGGTGTCTGCTATTCCATTCGGAAGACTTGGAATAATGAGGGTAAAAGTACTGCCCTTACCTTCCTCACTCTTCAAGGAAATCCAACCACCTAGCAATCTAGCAAACTCTCTACAAATGGAAAGACCTAAACCAGTACCTCCATATTTACGCACAGTGGCGCCATCTGCTTGCTGGAATGTTTCAAAGATTAATTTATGTTTATCTTTCGGGATGCCAATCCCAGTGTCCGTTACGGAAATTTCCAGCCACTCACTACTTAATTCTCTCATACTGCGGCTAATCTGATTTCTCTTCTTAATATTTAAGGAAACTGTTCCGTTTTCCGTAAATTTAAAGGCATTGGATAATAGATTTTTAATAATTTGTTGGAATCTCTTTTCATCTGTAAATACGATGTCTTGGAGACCTTCCTGTTTGTTTACTAAAAATTCTACTTCCTTCTGGTTAGCGATAGGCGCGAAGCTTCGCTCCAATTGTGAAGTAATATCATGAATGCTTACTTCTCCAAAATGAACATCAAGCTTGCCTGCTTCTACCTTGGAAAGATCAAGAATATCATTTATAAGCGAAAGAAGATCTTTACCAGAGGAATGAATAACATTCGCAAACTCCATTTCTTCTTCCGATAGATGATTCGAATCATTCTCCGCTAACATTTCTGAAAGAATTAGAATACTATTTAGCGGTGTTCTTAATTCGTGGGACATATTAGCTAAAAACTCTGATTTATAATTAGAATTTTGAATAACCAACTCTGTTTTCTCTTCTAATTCCTCTTTTGCTTTTTCTAAATCCCTCGTCTTGGCTTCTGCTTCCCTTGTTCGATCTTCAAGCTGTTCATTAGTAGCCATCAGCTCTTCTTTTTGCATTTGCAGCTCTTCTGATTGTGACTGTAATTCTTCTGACTGTGTTTGTAGCTCTTCTGATTGAACTTGTAACTCTTCTGTCATTGCTCTAGATTCATTTAATAAGCGAACGATTTCCATTCTACCCATAATACTATTAATCGTTAATCCAAATGTCTCCACTATCCCAGTAATGAGATTTTGTTGAAGGGTTGTAAATTCTGTCATTGTAGCAAGTTCAAGTACAGCAATAGCCTCCCCCTCAAACATAACAGGTACAATGATAATACTACGTGGAGAAACATCCCCTAACCCTGTTGCAATTAAGCGATAATCACTTGGGATTTCTTGATAATGAAGAACACGCTGTTCTTTAGCACTTTGACCAATTAGGCCTTCTCCTATTTGGAAGGTCTCTCGTCCAATCGTATCTCCAGATTCAGCAAATGTTGCCATTTTTATGTAGGTTTCTTTTTTCTGTTGGGCGTCTTTTACATAAAAGGCTCCAAAGCTTGCATTTGTTTTTAGCGCTATTTCTGTTATAAACACACTAGTTAACGCTTCAATAGAAGGAATTCCTTGAAATTTCATCACAATATCAGCAACGTTCGACTGTAACCATTCTCTCTGTTCAACTGTATCAAGGAGGCTATTTGTCGCTTCTGCAAGCTCTCTTATTTCATCGTTTGTCCGGACATGAATACGAGTACTGACATTTCCTTTAGAGGCAGCGATTGTTTTAATAGATCCTGTTACTTCCTTTATTGTTCTAACAATCGATTTAGAAGTTTGTCCAGCCAGACTAATAGCAACAAGTGAAATCAAGACTAATACGCCGAATAGTCCTACTGTTAAACCATTATTTTGTTTGTCCAGCTTTGTTGCCTGCTTGGCCGATGCATCCTTCTCTGTATCTCTAAGATTCGTAAATTTTTCTGTAATCTCGTTTATATAATCTCGTCCATTATCCTCTTTGAAAAATTCTTCAAGAGCTTCTGTATTATTTTGTGCTTTATATTGGATGGTTGGCTCACCAGCCGTATTAATCCAATTCAAAATATTTTCCTTTATTTCGAGTAAATTCCGCTGTTGTGCAGGTTTATTACTCATTAATTGATACAATTCCTCAAATTGCTCTTTCCAATTTTCCTTCCCATCATTATACGGAATTAAGTAACTTTGGTTACCTGTGATTATGTATCCACGCTGACCTGTCTCCATATCTAATACACTTTTCTCAATAGAAGATGTAAGTTCATGTATGCGAGAATCATAATTGATAATCGAATTACGTTCCTGTTGAAGGGAGCGTATTTGATTATTTAGTAAAATTACTGACACAAGTAAGCAAAGAATGATAACAATGTAACCAAGGATAATTTTGGAGCGAATGCCAAACTTAAATTTAGAATCCATTTGATTACCTTCCTTAACTTATTTTCTATTTTAATAGTATAGTATTTACAATAAAAATGAAAAGGGAATTTGTTCTATTTTCTTCTTTTTCATCTAGTTTATATTACTTTTTTCATCGCTTTAACTTTACAAGCCTATGCTTTGTATTTGCTACTAATAATTTTGTAAGTAAAACGGTGCTTGAATAACCCTTTGCTTTTCAATTACTTTACAACCTGGAAAACAAAGGGTGGGAATGACTGCATTTGCTACTTCTCACCCTTCTCTTACATTCAAAGCCTTTATGCGTATCAATTTATGTCTAATAAAAACATTCATTACAAACAGCAAATTTAAACTTAGCCGATAGTTCTTTCCCGCATTTCTTGCATTGCTTCGTCCGTTTCTTACCTTTAAACCCAGTCTTTAACTGATCGTTTATTTGGTCACTCAATTCCTGTCTTACCTTTTCCCAATAATAGGCTTCTGTCCTTCTTTCTAATCTATATAGGAATAATAAGTGCAGACCAATCGCTTTATAACCGAGCTCCAGTTCCTCCAAACTATCTTGTTTAATTTTTGGTTCTGGTAAATCCCTGTTTTCCACAATTGCCTCCATATTTGCTTTCCATTGCGCTCGTAATGAGGCTTCACTTGTGGCGAATGGTAGTTTCAGAAAACTAAATAAATCATGCAGGGACATTCTCGCTTCGACCATCGTATCCATAATCATTTCATATAGCTGCATTTCCTCTGCTAGTGAAGCCTTTCTTGTTCCTTCTGGGCTTTTAAAATGTCCCCATAAATAAAAGAACAGCCCCAAATTATTGGAATACTTTTGAAATCTTTCTAAAACAGCACTTGTTGGTGCTATTGTGAATCCATACAAGTCTTCGTCTCTTTTTTCTAATAAATACTTCATCCTTTTACGGTCACTGGTGAAAGCAACTCGCCCAATATCATATATCCCCTTTCTTCCTGCTCTACCTGCAATCTGCTTCACTTCCTGTGAGGTTAACATCCTTCTTCTTATCCCATCAAATTTGTCATTCTCTAAGAAGACAATTCTCCTTATTGGTAAATTAAGCCCCATCCCAATTGCATCTGTTGAAACAATAACTTTCGTTTCTCCCTTAATAAAGCGCTCCATTTGTTTTTTTCTTGCTTCTGGTGGCATACTTCCATAGATGATACTGACTTGCCATCCTTTTCTTTGTAACTCAGAGGCTGTTTCTAAGACACTTCTTCTAGAGAAACACACTAATGCGTCTCCCTTTCTTGTATGACTTAATTGAAATAACTCATTTTCTACCTGTAACGGTGTCTCCCGTCGATATTCATGAACCTCTACATCTATATCACCTAATAACTGTAGAATCATGTTTTTGGCATGCAGACTTGCGATAATATGGACCTCTTGTGCATTTGTCTTGGTGATAGCACGATACCATGAGAATCCTCGTTCTCTGTCCGCAATCATTTGTGCCTCATCAATGACAACAACTTCGTAAAAATCCTTTTCATGAAACATTTCTACTGTACTCGATTGATGTTGAGCTTCCAGAACAAGCTTTTCTTCTTCCCCTGTTTTTAGCGAACATGGAATTCCTTGCTGATTCAGCTTCTCATAAATTTCCAATGCTAATAATCTTAATGGAGCTAAATATAAACCGCTGGAAGCTTCCATCATTCGTTTAATTGCTTGAAATGTTTTACCAGTATTTGTTTCTCCAGTATGAAGGATATATTTAACATCTATATTGGTTGGAGGGTAATATTCTCTTCCAAATATATCCTCAATCATTCTTGCTTCTTCTTCTTTACGTCGTCTTTGCTCCTCGCGATCTTCTGCTTCCTTCTGTTCCTTCCTTTGACGGTCTTTTTCCATAATCTCTTTATGAATCTCTACATCAAAAGGAATATCTAATAATTTTTCCAAATCGATTACATACTCAGAAAACAAATCTTCAAGAAACTCTTCTGTTATTTCTTCCAGTAAAGGCGTGCTTACTTCTAGTAAAAAAGAATTGCTTAAGGAATGGTCAAATATGTCTTCATATTCTTCTTTTATTCGATTAGGCAATTTATCTTTCAGCCATGTCGGAAAAAAGTCAATTAAATGCTGAAAGATTAAATTTTCATATGCTTCTGTCCGGTCTTCTAAAAAGTAAAATTGGTTATAGGGCATATTCATTTCATTTGATAAATATTCTTCAAAGGTTAACTCCATCGAAGATAAAACAATGCCATTCCGTTCTATCTCTAGCGCAATATTACTTCCTGTTAAATAGCGAACATAGAGAAACAATTCCTCATAATGCTTTTCCATCAATTGCTCAATATAATAAGAGAATTTCATTTTATATTTACGTTTTGCTTCTAGATTTTTCTGTTCTTCTACGGTTTGCAAATAGTTTTCTCGTCTTTCTTTATACCTTTTTTCCCATTCTTCTTTTTTATCCCCGAGGTTTTTTCTTAACCATTCTTCATAACGGAATACTTCAACCTCACGAATTTCACTTCTAAATAATCGGTTAATAACCTTTTTATTAAGATCATTAATGTCCAATCCTTTATTGGTGAGATATTGTTTCTTTTCAGCATACTTGATATGACTAGTTGCAGTATTTAGCCAAGTATTTAGCCAAATTTGCTCTATAAATACTTTTCGGTCATCCATATATTGTTCAAAAGTAGGCAGACGATCTTGTTTCTCTAAATACTTATTTACATCATTCATAATATGGCTTTTTGTTTGTTGAATCGCTTTATCGTATTGCGGTTTTAATATTGGATTTATCATGATGAACTCCTATAGAAATGTTATACCATTCTTATTTTCCTTTATTTTATCTTAGACATGTAGGTTTTTTAAAATTTTTTAGACTGTCTACCATTTTTCATATGGACTTTATTAACGATCATAACATGGATACTAAAGTAAAATGTTGTTATATTCGTTTATTTTATTCAATGCCGATTTTTATCGTTGATTTACTACGATTTTTTTGTTTTGGAAGATTATTTCTTAAAAATTAGGGAAAACATAAAGGATGATTTCTCGGGAAATAAAAAATCCTTGCACGTTGGCAAGGATTATTTGGGAGGGTCTTCTTTAATAGAGTAAAATTTGTTGCTTAGTTTTTCTTAAGGCTTAATTCTCTTTTATATTTCTCTAGTTCTTTCTCTGTGCAGCGTACATAGTGACCTGGAGTTACTTCTCTTAACTCAGCTGGCTCATTAGTATCATGTACAGATGGATCATATGCAATTCTCTTGCGCTCACGTTCATAACGCGGATCTGGAAGTGGAATTGCGGATAGTAATGATTTTGTGTATGGGTGAATTGGGTTTTCATACAATTCATCTGCTTCTGCAAGCTCTACCATATTACCCATATACATAACACCAATACGATCACTAATATATTTAACCATGGAAAGATCATGAGCAATAAATAAATAAGTCAATCCACGCTCTTTTTGGAGCTTTTTCAAAAGATTTACTACCTGTGCTTGAATAGAAACGTCTAATGCAGAAATAGGCTCATCACAGATAATGAAATCTGGCTCAACAGCTAGGGCGCGAGCAATTCCAATTCTCTGCCTTTGACCGCCGCTGAATTCATGCGGAAAGCGTGTAGCATGCTCTTTATTCAACCCTACTACTTCAAGGAGTTCTTCAACTCTTTGACGACGCTCTTCTGGTGTTTTTGCAAGATTATGATTATCAATTCCTTCTGCAATAATATCCAGTACTGTCATACGCGGATTTAGAGAAGAATGTGGATCTTGGAAAATCATTTGCATTTTTTGGTTAAATTTGCGAAGCTCTGCCTTTGATTTTTTCCCATGCACATCTTCGCCTTCAAATTTCACTTCTCCACCTGTTGCATCGTAAAGACGGATGATTGTTCTACCTGTTGTTGACTTTCCACAACCAGATTCTCCAACCAGACCAAAGGTTTCTCCTTTAAAAATATCAAAGGATACACCATCTACGGCTTTTATTACCCGATCTCTTCCAGCTGAGAAATGTTTTTGTAAATTCTTAACCTCTAGTAATTTTTCTCTAGTCAACGTTTTCCACCATCCTTTTTACCAGTTTGCGAGAAACCTAACATTCTTTGCTTAACTGATTCTGGCGGTTCCATATGTGGAGCATCTTCATGCAATAACCACGTAGCTGCATAATGAGTATCTGAAACCTTAAACATAGGCGGCTCCATTACTTTATCAATTTCTAGTGCATATTTATTTCTAGATGCAAACGCATCTCCGACTGGCGGCTTTAACATATTTGGCGGGCTACCAGGTATAGCAAACAACTCTTCATCGTCACTATCAAGTGTCGGCATAGATCCGATTAGTCCCCAAGTATATGGATGTTTTGGATTATAGAATATATCATCTACCGTACCAATTTCAACAATTTTACCAGCATACATTACAGCAACACGATCTGCCACATTTGCCACAACACCAAGATCATGAGTAATAAAGATAATTGCACTATCTGTTTTCTTTTGAATATCTTTCATCAACTCTAGAATTTGTGCCTGAATTGTAACATCAAGTGCTGTTGTTGGTTCATCAGCAATTAAAATCTTTGGGTTACACGCAAGAGCAATCGCTACAACCACCCGTTGGCGCATTCCACCTGAGAATTGATGCGGAAACTGATTAATTCGTACTTCCGGCTGTGGAATACCAACTAATTCAAGTAATTCTAAGGCACGTTTTTTTGCATCAGACTTGTTCATGTTTTGGTGCTTAATTAAGCCTTCCATGATTTGATTTCCAATTTTCATCGTTGGATTCAAAGAGGACATCGGATCCTGGAACACCATTGAAATATCTTTTCCGCGAATTTTTTGCATCTCTTTTTTGGATTTCTTAACTAGATCTTCTCCTTCAAAAAGAATTTCACCTGTTTTAATCACACTTTGCGGCTCAGGAAGAAGTCTCATAATGGCATTAGAAGTAACCGATTTACCAGAACCGGATTCTCCTACTATTGCTAATGTTTCCCCTTTATTCAGATCAAAACTAACACCACGAACAGCTTGTACCTCACCATTGTAGGTGTTAAATGATACTCTTAAATCTTTGACTTCTAATAATTTACTCATTTATTAAACACCTACTTTCTATTTATGCATCTTAGGATCAAATGCATCTCTTAAACCATCACCTAAAATGTTAAATGCAATCATTAGTACTGATAATACAACTGCTGGGAATACTAATAAATATGGGTATAATCTTAAGTTTGCAAATCCTAGTTCAATTAAAGCACCTAAAGAAGCGTCTGGTGGTACAATACCTAAACCGATGAAACTTAAAAATGCTTCGAAGAAAATAGCTCCAGGAATAGAGAACATGGTGTTAACAATTATGATACCACTGATATTAGGAATTAAGTGCTTTCTAATTATCGTACCGTTTGAGGTTCCTAATGTTTTTGCTGCCAGAACAAATTCCTGGTTAGTAAGTTTCATTACTTCACCGCGAACGACACGTGACATGCCAATCCAACCTGTAATTGTTAATGCTACAACAATAGAAATAATACCTGGTTTTAGAATTAACATCATTAATAAAATGATTACTAAGTTAGGTATACCCACTAGCACTTCTGCTATACGTTGTAAAACATTATCTACTCTTCCACCATAGAAGCCAGAGATACCACCATATGCAACACCTATTAATAAATCAAGCGCAGCTGCAACAAACGCAATAATGAGAGAAACTCGAGTTCCTTCCCAAAGTCTTGTCCATTGATCACGTCCAAGTGTATCTGTACCAAACCAGAAATACGTATCATCTAACTTCCTTTGCTCGTAAATATGGAAAGTCGCTTTTACAGAAGCTGAATTTCTTTCCCCATTACCTTCATCTAATACTTTAATATCAATAAACTCTTTATCACTCTTATAACGAGCATAGGCCTTATTCGTTGCATCCTCCACTGAGACACCTTTATAAGTCCCTGATAATGTACCATCCAGCCCAAGCCAAGAAACCTTCTCCAATACCGGTACTCTAGGAGGTAATTTAGCACGAGACAAATCCTGACCATTACTATCATATCCAGTGAAATAAGGTCCAAATATACTCAAGACTATAATCAACAGGATTACAAAGATACTAATAATTGCAGGTTTATTTTTAAATAAAGTTCTTCTCGCATCTTGTCCAAAAGTTCTACTTGGAGCAGTGATTCTCTCACTAATACTCTCTTCTTGCTTAAGAGGTTTAAATAAATTTTTATCTATATTTTTTAGATTATTTTTATCCATCCTATTTCTTTCCTCCTGCAATTCTAATTCTCGGATCTATCAATCCATAAAGGAGGTCAATGATTAAGATGATGACAACAAATGCAAATGCATATAATAGTGTTGTTCCCATGATAGTCTGATAATCATTTACAGTAACTGATGAAACGAACTGCTCACCAATTCCAGGAATTGCGAATATTTTTTCAATTACTAACGATCCTGTCATCAAGTTAACAGCCATTGGACCTATAACAGTTATTAAGGGAATTAAAGCATTTCTTAAACCATGCTTAAAGATGATACCAGACTCTGCAACCCCTTTAGCACGAGCGGTTGTAATATACTGAGAATGTAAAACTTCAATCATTTCTGTTCTAATAAATCTAGCAGAAATTGCTAGAGGAGTTATTGCTAAAGCAATAGTTGGTAGAATTGTATATTCGTATCCATCCCATAATGCTACCGGTAACAAGTCCCACTGGACAGCAAAATAGTACTGCAATAAACCAGCAAATACAAACGATGGTATAGATGTACCCAATACCGCTATAATCGTTGATATAAAATCGATTGGTCCATTTCGGAAAATAGATGAGATCAATCCAAGAAGAATTCCTACTATTGTGCCAAGTACTAATGCCTGTGCACCTAGTAAAGCAGATGGCCCTATTTTACTCATTAAAATATCCATTACAGGTGTATTATCAAAAGCAAATGACACACCTAAATCTCCTTGTACCAGATTTCCTAGATAACGAACATATTGAACTGGGATTGGATCGTCTAATCCGTATTTTTCTAAGACAATCGCTTTTTGCTCTTCACTTAACTTATCTTCTGCTTTAAGTGGACTTCCCGGTAAAAACTTCATAAGGAAGAAAGATACTGTTGCTATTATGAAGAGCGTTAAGAACATATACCATAAACGGCGAAGTAAATATCGCGTCATCTGTGCACCTCCTATTATTCTTTGTATATTATAGCATAATAATTTATTTTTTATATTATCAGAATTTTCCTGCAGCAAAATATAAGAGAGTATATGCTATAAAAGCATACACTCTCTTGTTATTTCATAGCAAGAATTTTCGTAAAAATCAATTACTTACCTGATCCAACACTAGTCCATTTCCATTCATAAGTAGGTCCAAATGGATTAACAATCATGTTTTGGATTTTTGGAGATGAAAGGAATGCTCTACCACGTTGGAAGATTGGAGCAATTGCACCATCTTCAAATAATAACTTTTCAGCTTCTAAGAAGTTTTTGTAACGTGCATCATTATCTGTTGCAAGGGTAGTTGCTGTATCTGCCAATAGCTTATCATACTCTTTATTAGAGTATCCCATTTGGTTGTTTCCGCCATCAGTAATCCATAGGCTTAAGAATGTATATGGATCTAGATAATCAGGACCCCAACCAGCAACTTGAAGATCGTAATCCATTGCTGTATCAAGAGCTAAACGTTGTTTAAACGGAACCTTTTTAAAGTTAACTTTTAAACCAGGAAGGTTTGTTTGTAATTGATTTGCTAAATATTCATTCATTGTTGTAGAACTTTCAGAATCATCACCTAATAATTCCACTTCAATAGTATCTTTACCTAATTCTTTTTTCGCTTTCTCAAAATACTCTTGAGCAGCTTTTACATCATAAGTTACAAGATCTCCACTTACTTTACGGAAATCACCACTGCCATCTGGCATTGGAGTAAAGTCTGCTGGCACTAAACCATTAGCCACAGAAGAACCATTGTTTAGGATAGTATTAACTAATGCTTCCTTATCAAATGCACGACTAATTGCTAAACGAAGATTTTTATTTTTAAGTACTTCGTTTCTTGTTTGATTTATCTTAAAATAGAAAACAGAGTTATCTGGTTGCGTAACAAAATCAGGATTAGAAGAGTATTGATCAACATAGTCAGAAGATAATCCAGCTCGATCTACTTCACCTTTTTCATATAGGTCAACCATTGTTTGGTTATCTTTAACTACTACAAAATTAATTTTTTCTAGCTTAACAGTATCTGCATCCCAGTAAGTATCATTCTTAGCAAGATTCCACTTTTGAGAAGCACTTTTCCAGTTTTCTAATACGAACGGACCGTTTGATAAGAGAGTATCAGAGCTAGTTGCGAATTTATCGCCTTTTTCTTCCACAAATTTTTGATTTAATGGCAAGAATGTACCGAAAGTTGTTAATGATTCAAAATATGCAATTGGGTTAGCAAGTTCAACAACTAAAGTATGGTCGTCTTCAGCTTTAACCCCTAGTTCTTCTACTTTCTTTTCGCCCTTGCTAATTTCTGTAGCATTTTTGATTACGCCACCCATCATGTACGGACCGTATTCAGAACCTGTCTCAGGATTTACTGCGCGCTGCCAAGCATAAACGAAATCGTTAGCCGTTACAGGGTCTCCATTTGACCATTTAGCATCTTGACGTAACTTGAATGTCCAAGTTAAACCATCATCAGATACTTTGTGAGAATCTGCAATACCTTTTTCTACCTTAGCATCTTTACCTAAACGATAAAGACCTTCCATAGTAGCCCCCAAGAATTGGAAACCGTATTCATCTGTTGCTTTTGATGGATCCATAGATGGAATCGCATCTCCATTAATTAAGTTTAATTCTTGTTTCACATCTTTATTTTCTGCAGACTTATCTGAACCTTTAGACCCTTTGTCGTCGCCAGAACATGCTGCTAAAAATACACTTAACACTAATGTCAGTGAAAGCAGCCAAGTAAATTTGCGCTTCATTAAAAAAAGACCCCCCATTGTTATATTATTCTGTAAATTACATCTAAAAAAGAAGCTAAAGTGAGTATACTATTATTCTAGTAGAGTTGTAAAGACTAAATATAGAGATAATTTCAAATATTACTATGACGAAACGGCACTATTCTGCATTAAAACAATAAAGATAACGCTTCCTTTTTTGGTAAAATTCTAAAAATTATTATAAAAAAGATGGGGAAAAATACTTCAAAAGGCCCCGATATTGTAAAATATATCCATATGCCAATATACTTTTTCTCCATATATTAGCAGATTATTTTATTATGCTAGAATTTTTTAGTGAGTGCTGTTTCACATACCAGTGGATTATTTTAATTTTTAGTGTAAAAGGTAAACAAAATACTACTGTTCTGAAGTATTGAATTTCTATCCTTTTTTCTAACAATGTACTTTCTATTAGAGTTAAGGTAAAATACGTTTATTCGTGATTACAAACTTAATTAAAAAAGGTGAAACTTTATGCAAAATAAAAAATGGTTTATATTTCTTATAAATCTCTTTCTTACATTTATACTTTTTTTTATCTCTTCATCGGAATATTCTCTTGTTCATTATATTAATTCCGTCTTTTATTTAACCTTCCTTTATATTGTTATTTTTCTATTTATGTATATTGCTAAGGGTGGTTTTTTCGACGGAGTAACATTCAGTTTCAGACGGTTTCATCATGTTATTCTAAAAAGGAATGATTATTTAGAAGAATGGAAGGAGAAGCCTCTTCCTTCTCAAAAATTTAATAAAAGGTTTTACTCTGTTCTTAAGTTCCAAGTTATATCCTTATTTGTTTATTTACTAATTTTATTGATAATTTACTATATCTAATAAGATGGAGTTTTATAGTAATCTTTTATCCCGTACATTCTCCCTATTTTTCTAAAACGTAGGAATATTTATTTAATTACAACATTAAAATTGTATATATAGTGTTTACCCATTATAATGGTGTTGTAAAAATATTGAAATGAGGGGGATGTATTAATGAAATTGGAAGCGTTTCCACCTGTAAAAGGCAAACATAACCTTGAAAACTACGAGGAACAGTACCAACATTTCAAATGGGACCAAGCAGAAAAGGATTTTTCATGGCATCAAACTGGAAAAATTAATTTGGCCTATGAAGCAATTGACCGTCACGCTGAAAACTACCGCGCCAATAAAGTAGCCCTCCATTATTTTCATCCATCTAGAAAAGAAACATACACATTTAAAGATTTAAAAAAATTCTCCAATAAAGCTGGAAATGTATTAAAGGAGATCGGAAATGTAAACAAAGGAGATCGAGTGTTTATTTTTATGCCTCGCTCCCCAGAATTATATTTTGCTTTACTTGGTGTAATCAAACTAGGTGCTATTGTCGGCCCATTATTCGAAGCCTTTATGGAAGATGCGGTGAAAGACCGTCTCTATGATAGTGAAGCAAAAGTAATTATTACCACACCTGAACTAGTAAATAGAATTCCACATACAGAATTACCTGCTCTCGAAACTATTTTTATTGTCGGTGAAGACATCCAAGAAAACGATAAAACAAAGGATTTCCTTCATTACTTTCAAACAGCATCTACAGAATTAGACATAGAATGGGTCGATCGCAAGGATGGTTTAATCCTTCACTACACCTCTGGTTCAACGGGGAAACCAAAAGGTGTGCTTCATGTTCACAATGCCATGATTCAACATTATCAAACGGCAAAGTGGGTATTAGATTTACAAGAGGAGGATGTATATTGGTGCACAGCTGATCCAGGCTGGGTTACAGGTACCTCCTACGGAATCTTTGGACCATGGCTTACTGGCTCGACAAATGTTGTGGCAGGAGGCCGATTTAGTCCTGATATTTGGTATAAAACGATTGAAACCTTTGGAGTGACTGTTTGGTATAGTGCTCCTACCTCCTTTAGAATGCTAATGGCAGCAGGAGAGGAGGTAACAGAAAAATATACACTCTCTTCTTTGCGTCATATATTAAGTGTTGGCGAACCACTGAATCCCGAGGTAATTCGATGGGGATACGATGTATTTGGACATCGTATCCATGACACTTGGTGGATGACGGAAACTGGTGCTCAGCTAATATGCAATTTACCATGTATGGATATTAAATTAGGTTCAATGGGGAAACCATTACCGGGAATTGAAGCAGTAATTTTAGATGACAATGGCAACATTCTGCCGCCAAACCAAATGGGGAATTTAGCCATAAAAAAAGGCTGGCCTTCGATGATGCATACAATATGGAACAACCAAGAAAAATTTAATAGCTATTTCCAACATGATGAATGGTATGTTTCAGGAGACTCTGCTTATATGGATGAAGAGGGATATTTCTGGTTCCAAGGGCGAGTCGATGATGTTATTATGACTGCTGGAGAGAGAGTTGGACCATTTGAAGTGGAAAGTAAATTAATCGAATTTCCAGCAGTGGCAGAAGCTGGTGTCATCGGTAAACCAGATCCAATTCGAGGGGAAATTATCAAAGCCTTTATTGCATTGGTTGATGGCTATGAGCAAACAGATGAATTAAAAGAACAAATACGATTATTTGTAAAAACCGGCTTGGCTGCTCATGCTGCTCCAAGAGAAATCGAATTCTGTGAAAAACTTCCTAAAACTCGCAGCGGAAAAATTATGAGACGTGTCTTAAAAGCATGGGAACTTGGCCTCCCTACTGGAGATCTCTCCACAATGGAAGATTAAAAGTTAAGAGCCCGAATATAGAGAAGGAAATAAGCAATCCTCTTTTTCGCAAAAAGAAGATATTTATTTCCTTCTTTTATTTGAAAGCGTTACATTTGGCGTTTATCTCCTTTCTATGGCACAATAGTAATGCTTGTTTAGATCTGATAGCAACATATTTTTAAAGCGTTTTCTTATAGGAGGAGGAAGAAGAACATGAGAACAATCAAACTAGGTAGCAGTAACTTAGAAGTACCAGTAGTTGCAGTTGGTTGTATGCGTATTAATTCATTAGAAAAGAAGGAAGCAGAACGATTTGTTCAAACTGCGTTAGAACACGGTGCTAACTTCTTTGATCACGCAGATATTTATGGAAAAGGAGCTTGTGAAGAAATTTTTGCTGAAGCGATAAATATGTCGCCAAGTGTTCGTGAAAATATAATCTTACAATCTAAATGCGGGATCAGAACAGGAATGTTCGATTTCTCTAAAGAACATATTTTGCAATCAGTAGACGGTATTTTACAAAGATTGAACACTGAATATTTAGACTCCCTTCTCCTCCATCGCCCAGACGCCTTAGTGGAGCCAGAAGAAGTCGCAGAAGCATTCGACATTCTGGAACAAACAGGTAAAGTTCGCCACTTTGGTGTTTCGAACCAAAATCCGATGCAGATTCAATTATTACAAAAGTATGTGAAACAGCCAATTGTGGCTAACCAATTGCAATTAAGTATTACGAATGCGAATATGATTTCTAATGGGATTAATGTCAATATGGAAAATGACTCAGCCATTAACCGTGATGGCAGCATTTTAGACTTCTGTCGACTACATGATATAACGATTCAGCCTTGGTCTCCATTCCAATTTGGTTTCTTTGAAGGCGTTTTTCTTGGCAACGATAAATTCCCTGAATTAAATCAACAAATTGATGAAATTGCAGGCAAGTATCAAGTAAGTAACACAACCATTGCGATTGCCTGGTTATTGCGTCACCCTGCCAATATGCAGCCAGTAATCGGTACAATGAATGTGGAACGTTTAATTGATTGCATAAAAGCAAGTGACGTTTATTTAACAAGAGAAGAATGGTACAGCATTTATCGTGCCGCTGGAAATATATTGCCATAATTTTATTAATCAAAAGAAAAACCAGTCAACTACTCTACATAACGAGTCGCTGACTGGTTTTTTCTTATCGATTATCTACCTTTTCTGGGTACATATCATGGTTCATTAATCGATGTGCTGCCATCTCTTCAAATTTGGTGCCCGGTTTTCCATAATTACACCATGGGTCGATGGAAATCCCGCCTCGTGGAGTGAATTTCCCCCATACTTCTATATATCTTGGATCTAACAGTTTTATTAAATCATTCATAATAATATTGACACAATCTTCGTGAAAATCCCCATGATTGCGAAAACTAAATAAATACAACTTTAAAGACTTGCTTTCCACTATTTTCTTATTGGGTATATAAGAAATATACATTGTCGCAAAGTCAGGTTGCCCTGTTATTGGGCAAAGACTCGTAAATTCGGGACAATTAAATTTCACAAAATAATCTCTATCAGAATGAAGATTATCTACTGATTCTAATACCTCTGGTGCATAATCACTTTTATATTGAGTATTTTGATTTCCTAACAAAGTTAAATCTGTTAATCCTTCTTCGTTCTTTCTTCCTGACATGAAAAAGTCCTCCTTGTTTGGTGTTTCCCAACCCTGCTAAAAAGAGAGGCATTTACCTTACGCAGAAAAACTAGCTGAATCAAACAAAAAAGCCATATCCTTTATGGACATGGCGTGAATTGCATGTATCCATAGTTTTTTATAGAGGGTATTTGCTATGAACCTCTCCCGTTTCAGTACGGGTATATCTTTTCTTACTATATAGAATCCACAAAAATTCGTCAATTAAAAATCGCTGGCCTTCTATATCTTTTTCTTCCCTTTATTTATGAAGTACTTCCACTGTTTCTATCCCTTCTTTATCCATTTCAGCATTCAGATCATCTTGTACCGTTATATCCGCAAGCTTAACTTTTGAGCGATAAGCGGAGCGAACGATAACATGGGATGCGACAGGAGAAGTTAAAAAAACAAAGAAAATTCCCAAGAACAGGCGAATGCTAAAAACACCTTCTATAATAAAAAAGACAAATGTGCCAACAAGGGTAAAAAGTACTCCCATAGTAGAGCCTTTGGATGCAGCATGAGATCTTGTGTATACATCTGGCAGTCTTATTAATCCAAGGGAACTCAGAAAACAAAAAATGGCGCCACAGAATATAAGTAGAACAGATATGAGTTCAATCAGATTGTTTTCGCTCAATGACTACACCTCTTTCCATATATCGGGCAAAAGCAATCGTTCCAATAAACGACAAAATCCCAATTAATAAAATCACCTCAAAAAAACCTGTATTCCGAAGCAGAACGGAAAAAATCGCTACTCCTGCAATTAGATTGATTCCTAAACTGTCTAATGCTTGTATTCTGTCAGGAGCTGACGGTCCTTTAATAAGACGATATATTGTTGCAAGAATAGATATGATCAGTAAAATTAACGATCCAACTAATAATTGATCAATCATAGCGAGTCACCCTCTTTATTGCCTTTTCGAATTTTTCCTTTGAACGAAAGATGGATTCCTTTTGTGCAGGGATATCCATCGCATGAATAAAGAACTTTTTATTATCGGAAGTAACCTCTACTACAACAGAACCAGGAGTTAAATTCATTAATAGAGCTAGTAAGGAGACTTCCAATTCCCCTTCTAATTCCGTTTCTAACGAAAATATTCCTGGGGAAATATTTAATCTTGGCCTTGTTATTTGCCTAATCACAACAACACTTGAGGTAAACAGCTGCTCAATAAAAACAAAAAATAGCTTTACGACCGCAAAAAATGTTTCTAAATAAAATTTAGTTGACAAATAGCGACGCAAGATAAATAAAACAAGTATACCGAACAAGTAACCAGTAAAAAACGTTAAGACATTCCATGTGTCCTGTAAAAACATCCAGATGATACCGATTAATAAGTTGATCAATATTTGCATAGGCATGGATACCACCCCTTTTTTGTCTATTTACTACTTAAATTCCCTTAATTATTGCTTAAAACAGCTTTGACATAATAATTGGGGTCCATCAAGCCTTCAACTGCCAAATCTACATATTCATGAATCCCTTCTGTCCCTATTCCTAATGCAATGGTTAAGAAAGTAAGGAAAGCCATCGGCAGCATTAATCCTTTCGTGGTTCCTTTTTCTTGTTCTAATGTTAAATCGGTATAGCCCCAAAACACAGCCATAAATACTTTCATAATAGAATAAAGGACAAACAAGCTGCTGATTAGTCCAAATGCACCTAACCAGTAATATCCTGCATTAAAGGTACCTTCTGTAATAAATATTTTCCCTAAAAATCCACTTAACGGAGGAATTCCTGATAAGGATAAAGCTGCTACAAAGAACATCCAGCCTAACTGCGGGTGTAAACGAATCAATCCACTCATCTCATCTAATTTACTTGTTCCAGTCAGATGAATAATTGTACCTCCCAGCAAAAAGATAAGTGCTTTGATCACCATATCATGCATGAAATAGTAGATGGAACCAGTCATCCCCACTGTTGAGTACGTAGCAACACCCGCCAAAATAAACCCAACACCAATGACCACATTATAGGTCATCACTTTATAGATATCTCTATAGGCTACGGCTCCAATTGCTCCAAGAGTCATCGTAATAGCTGCGAGAATTCCGATTAATAAATGGGTAATGTGAACTTCATGATAAAAAATCAAGGTAAATACTCGAATAATCGCATACATTCCTACTTTTGTTAAAAGTGCAGCAAAGATAGCAGAAATCGCTGTTGGTGGTGCACTATATGAACCTGGAAGCCAGAAGAATAAAAACAATCCAGCTTTTAAGCTAAATACAATTAGGAATAAAATCGCTACCGTTGTCATGAGCCCGCCTTGACCAACTTCTGCAATACGGACAGATAAATGGGCAAAATTTAACGTTCCAGTAATAGCGTATAAATAAGCAATCGCAACGAGAAACAGAAAGGATGAAATAATATTTATCAGTAAATATTTAATTGATTCTCTTAACTGAACCCTTGTTCCTCCTAATGAAATGAGTACATATGAAGCAACAAGCATTACTTCAAAACAAACAAATAGGTTAAATATATCCCCTGTAAGGAAAGAACCGTTTACACCTGTTATCAAAACCAAGAATAATGGATAAAAATAATACTTCTCCAATTGTTCCCCAATCGAATGAAATGCGTATAACAAACAGCAAAACCCAATAATACTCGTAACGAGAACAAGAATTGCCGCAAACATATCAGCTACCATACTTACACCAAATGGTGGGTCCCATCCTCCTAATTGAATGGACTGGATCCCATCTGTTTTAATTTGACCGATTAAAACGTAAGCCACAATAAAAACAGAAATAACTGCTACTAAGCTTAATATCCGATGAAGGATAACTTTATCTCGAAAAATAACCATGATCATCGCAAATACGATAGGAAGGATGATCGGCAAAATGACAATATTATTCATCCTCATTACCCCTTAATAAATCTGTATCATCGGTGCCTAATACTTTATATGCTCTGTAGCTTAGTACTAAAAATAAAGCTGTTGTTGCAAAGTTTATGACAATGGCTGTAAGCAGCAATGCCTGCGGCAAAGAATCTGCAAAAGTATGATCGGTTATCCCTAAGAGCGGAGGACCTCCTTTATTCAATCCACCCATTGTAATAATAAGCAAGTTTACACCGTGACCAAGAATTGATGTCCCTAAAATAATTCGTAATAATGTCTTTGTTAAAATAAGGTAGATTCCGATAGAGAATAAGATACCTACAAGAATAGACATTAGCGTCTCCATTATCGATCATCCCCTATTGTCATAATAATTGTTATGGCGGTACCGATAACGGCAAGAGCCACACCCACATCGAAAATGACTGCAGTCGCCAACTCCGTTTTTCCAAAAATCGGCAGATCAAAGTATCCAAAGGCTTGGGTTAAAAATGCTTCCCCAAACACCATTCCCCCTACCCCTGTCAAAACAGCGATTAACACGCCCACTCCCGCTAATACTTTAAAGTCAACAGGAAGGTTCTTTCGGACGGATTCAATATCAAAGGTAAGAAAAAGCAATATAATCGCAGCCGCAAAGGTAAGACCGCCAATAAATCCACCTCCTGGAAAATGGTGTCCAGAGACAAAAAGGTTGATTGCAAAGGTGAGGATAATGACGACAGCAACCTTTGCAACACTTCGGATGATAATATCATTTGGTTCCTTCATTCTTATCCCCTCCCACTAGTCGTACCTTTATTAATGTATAAACTCCCAAACCTGCTACTGTAAGCACAAGAATCTCTAACATCGTGTCAATACCTCGGAAATCTACCAAAATGGCATTAACGATATTTTTTGCTCCGGCTAGTTTATAGGAGTTTTCATAATAGCTTGAAATAGAAGCAAACAGATGGGTTCCATTTGCTGATAAAGCAATCAGTGTAACAACTAACCCTACGCCAATCGAAATAATGGCATTAACCACTTTAAAAGGTACCCTGCTTATTTCTTTCTTTAATTGCGGCAAATGATAGAAGCATAGCAAGAATAATACAGTCGTTACCGTTTCAACTACTAATTGCGTAAGTGCTAGATCTGGAGCTCTAAAAAGAACAAAGAAAAACGAAACAAGAAATCCTAACGCTCCAACCGCCACAATAGAGGTAATTCTCGATTTGGAGAACAGCACGGTGACAGAACTTACAATCATTGCAATGACTATTCCCATATCAAAAATAGTAATTGGTGAATCATGTGACATATCAAATGTAAAACCATTAAAAAGGAACAAGGATCCCCCGATGATTAAAATGATAAAGCCAAATATATAGACTAGATAATCACGTAAAAAGCCAGTCATATAAAAATTAGTAATAGACTTAGATAATATTTCTAGATATTCCAAGCCTAGATTATATAAATTACTTAATGTAATGGCTTGTGGATACAGACGATAAATCTTATACCATTTTCGTAAAAACAAATATAGTACCGTACCTAATACCACCACACCAATCGTCATCCAAAGCTCTGTATTAAATCCATGGAAAGCGCTAATTTTTTTGGACTCAACTGTATACGCAAGTGTTGGCAGCACAGCTGTAAATGCTGGTTTTAACAAAAATTTCGAGACAACATTTGGAATAAAGAAGAAAAGAATAACAAGCGCACCTAGAATGATAGGTGAGAGCAACAAGCCAATTGGCGCCTCATGCACCACTTTATCCAGTTTTGGTGCTTTATTTTTCCCTCTAAATGTTTTAAAAATTAATACCATGCAATAAACAAACGTTAATACACTAGCAATCCAAGCTATAATAGGAATAAAAATTCCAATATGCTGAAGATTAAATATTTCCATTTCCGACGCTTGCACAACAGCGGTAAAGAACATTTCTTTACTTAGGAAACCATTAAATGGTGGAAGACCAGCCATCGAAAAACCACCAATTACTGTAAGGGTAAAGGAAACTGGCATTAAGTGAATAAGCCCGCCAAGTCTCCGCAAATCCCGAGTACCGGTTTCATGGTCAATTATTCCTACGACCATAAATAAAGAGCCCTTAAAGGTGGAATGATTTACTAAGTGAAAAATCGCTGCAAAAATCGCTGTTGCATACAGCCCTGCTTCTTCTACAGCTACCCCTTTATACATTGCAGCAGAACCCAAGCCAAGCAGACTCATAATTAATCCTAATTGACTAATGGTTGAATACGCTAATAATGCTTTTAAATCTGTCTGCTTCACGGCATTAAAGGAGCCATATAATAAAGTAAAAATGCCTATTCCTACAACAATCCAGAACCACTCCATCGTCCCGCCAAAAATAGGAGTTAGACGAGCAACTAAATAAATTCCTGCTTTAACCATCGTTGCCGAATGTAAATAAGCACTGATTGGAGTCGGTGCTTCCATGGCATCTGGAAGCCAAATACTAAACGGAAATTGGGCAGACTTCGTAAATGCCCCTAGTAAAATGAGAATCATTGCTGGTATAAATAAAGCATGACCTTGAATTAAATCAAGTTGAAGCAGCGTTTCTCTTATGCTGGTTGTATCTGCCATAATAGAAAGCATAATCAAACCCGCCAGCATCGCAAGTCCGCCAAAAACAGTAATCAACATTGCCTTCTGCGCGCCATATCTAGAACGGTCCCTTTCATACCAATAAGCAATTAACAGAAAGGACGACACACTCGTAATTTCCCAGAAAACATACAAAACATAATAATTATCAGACAATACTAGCCCAAGCATCGCTCCCATAAATAACAATAAATATACATAGAAGTTATGCAATGCTTCGCGATGCTTTGATAAATAGAAAATAGAATATAAAATGACTAAACTTCCTATCCCAGCAATCAGCAATCCAAAAACTAAGCTAAGCCCATCTAAGTAGGTTATAAAGTTAATGCCATAGGCTGGTATCCATTTAACTGTAGAAGTAAACACCTCTCCTTTTGCTACTTTTGGAATGTACGTCAACAGATAGATAAAAATAAGAAATGGCACAAACAGTACAAACCAGCCAGTATGGATTCGTGGCGTCAGCCTTTTATAAATAAAAGGCACAATTAAGGCAAACATAAATGGAAACAATATCATAAAATGTACCCAAGTCATTTTTATTTCCCTCCTTTAAATTGGTTCTATTTTGATGAACTTAAGTCATAAAGGTATTTATAATGAAAACGATGTCTAACCTTACTATTAGTAAAAGAATATAAATGTATTTGTTCATTTGGATAATTTAAGGAAATGCATTGACTCATATAGTAGCATACGTTATAGTCATACATAGTTTATTATTAATGGTGTAAATCATTCACATCTATACCTGAGGTGAAAAAAATCATGATAAATGGAAAAGAACGCATGGATGAAAGTATTCTCGTCTGCGTTTATTACGGTCCTAACGGTGAACGTCTTATACAACGAGGCTGTAAATTAGCTAATATGCTTGATTGTCCACTCTATATTCTTACGGTGGATTCCAAACCGTTTGATGAGCTGGATGCAGAAAAGTCAAACTATATTACTAGATGGAAAGAGTTAGCTGAACGTCATAGTGCGGATGCGTTTATCATTAAAGACAAGGAATCAAGACCAATCTCTAAGGTGATCGCAGAAGTAGCTAGAGAAAAAAACATCACCCAAATTGTTCTTGGTCAAACAGCGCAAAGTCGTTGGGAGCAGATCGCAAAAGGTTCGATTATTAATTCGTTATTACGTGAAATCCCATTTGTTGATCTTCATATCATTTCGGTCGCCCGTTTTTTGAAAAATCCTGAAGGTCAATATGAAAAAGGTGTACGTGCATATTTAGTAAAAGAACAAAATGGATATCGTCTAATTTTCAATCATACAAAGCAGGTAATGTATGAAGGGATTTTCTTTAAAGAACACGGTACGGATTTTAATAATGGTGTTTTCAAATTTATGAAAGATCAAGAAACATTGCAAGTGCAAGTACATGAGGATATCGTTAACGAATTAACGAATGTTGACATCGATACGAACGCTAGTAACGATGATGATTATCTATAGGCCATTTATACTCCACCAAACTTGGTGGAGTTTTTTATTAAAGATTAACATCCACTTTAACTAATCTCTTTTCGTGCTTTTCAATGCCTATATATTTTAAAGTTTCCGAACGGGAAGTGTGATTGTATACATGCATCAATAAAGAAATAGCTATCCCCTTTCGGTAGGCATGGTAGCCGAATGTTTTTCTCAAGGTATGCATTCCAATCTTCCCAGAAATTCCAACTAATTTTGCCGCTTTGTTTATAATCCGATAGGCCTGTTGACGAGTAATCGGTTGATTATTCTTCTGAGACTTAAAAAGAAATTCATCCTCTTCAAATTCATGTTCTTGCAAATATTTCTCCAATTCAATATGCACTTTACTATTTAAATAGTATGCCTTCACTTCATCTGAATCACGAAGATACAAAAACTCCTTAATTCCCGACGCATCTCTTACATCCCGAACTTTTAATGCGAGTAAATCACTAACTCTTATTCCTGTATTAATACCTAATACAAAAAGGAGCAAGTCTCTTTGAGATTGTTTTCTTAATACTACTTTAATCGCATTAATACTCTCAATTTCTTTTATAGGATCGACATATTCCATCGGTTTGCCTCCCAATAATGTTACATAACTTTATGTTATCATCATTTAAGTAACATTACAATGAATATCTACTATATAAATGTTATTTCTTTTGTAGTATGCTTCTCTTGTGTGTAAATAATCTGTTATGAAGTTTTCTAGAGAATTTGCTTTTCTATGCTACCGGAAAAGGATTTTTTTAACTTATATGAAAAAGAATATGAATAGTTTTTTTGTTACCTTTTGTCTTAGATTTTCTTGAAATGGGCTTTGACGCTGCTTCCAATCCTGACAAACATAGACAAAGGCAGTAAATGTCTCCCATCTACTGCCCATCCTACTTAATATTGAAAAATCTCTAGCCATTCCTCTCCCGTTTCCATATCTCTCACTTTATACGTATTTCTATCTACCTCCTTTTCTCCTATCATAATGACCTTTTTGACCCCTTCTTTATTTGCTTTCTCTAAAGCTTTTGCCAGTTTTTTCTTTCCTAATTCTAATTCCACTTTAAAACCTTGGTCTCGAAGCGCTTTTGCTGTTAATATAGCTTCTATCGGGCGACCAACGGGAATAATGTAGTAGTCTAGCCTTTCCGCTTCTGAAAAGTGATTTTCTAATGAAAGAGCGGCTAAAATGACATCCAGCCCAAAAGAAATGCCCACTGTTGCATAAGTTTCTTCAGAACCAACTAGCCCTCCTATCGCATTATCATATCTTCCGCCACTACCAATGCTTGACTTTACGCTTTTATCTGTTAAAAAAATTTCATATATCGTTCCTGTATAAATTTCAAGGCCTCTCGCAAGAAATGGATTGAATACGCAATATGGCTCAAGTTCTAGCCGTTTTAAATATACTTGTAATTCATTCCATTCTTCCAGTCCCTGTTTGATAATCTCCTCTTTTTCTGCCAACTGTCGATACTGCTCCACAATACCGTCCAAGTCCTTTTGTAAAAATGCTTCGATAGCGTCTATCGCACCTTGTTCTAATCCAACTTCTCTCAGTTCTTCCTTAATTTTATCCTTACTAATTTTCTCGATTTTGTCTAATATCAAAATTACGCGGTTTACCATTTGACCAGTAATATTCAACTGACGGAGAAATCCAACTAATAATTTGCGATTATTATATTGAATCGTCACATCCATCTTTAATTTTTTGAAAACATCCAATGCCATCATCATGAGCTCTGCTTCGGCCACTTGCGATTGAACACCTACAATATCCACATCACATTGTGTGAACTCTCGGTATCGGCCTGTCTTTATCGGTCCATCTCGAAAAACTTTGCCAATCTCGTAGCGTTTAAAAGGCATTTTTAATGTTGGGTTCATCGCAACAACCTTCGCAAAGGGGATCGTTAAATCATAGCGCAGCGCCAGCTCTCTTTTTCCCCGATCAGAAAGTGTATACATTTCTTCTAATATTTCTGCCCCGCCAGCATATTTAGAAGCAAGCAAGCTTTGATAATTTAAGATCGGTGTCTCTATCGGCTTACAGCCATACTGAATAAATACATCTTCCATCGTTCTGCGGATCGCTCTTCTGATTCCCTCCTCTTCTGGCAAATAATCGAGTGTTCCCTTTACATTTTGATAATTCATCTTCTTCATTTTTTTAGCCTCCTGTTTAAAAATAAAAAACCGCCCTTGATTTAAGTAGTAAAACTTAATCAAATGCGGTTTCATGAGAAATAGCCTTCCTATGTACGATTTTTAAATCGAAATAGCAAGACTACTGTTTATGATGATGTAATTGTGAAAGAAAGATACTAAGTATGCGTTTAACCATTTCCATCACCTCGTATTTTCCAAATACTTTAACATATTAGTAAAGAGAAAACAATAGCCATTTATTATAACTTTCTTTCATGTCCATATATGATACTATCTTAATTAGATTGGTAGGTGATGATAATGATAAAAGAAGTCTGTGTAGAAAACTTTACACTTGTTCCGAGCGCCATCCAAAAAGGGGCCGATCGAATTGAGTTATGCGATAACCTTTCTGTTGGAGGAACAACAGTAAGCTATGGCGTTGCCGCAAAAACGATTTCCTATTGTAGAAATACCGATACAAAGGTGATGGCTATCATTCGCCCAAGAGGCGGAAACTTTATGTATAACGAGCATGAGATAGATATTATGTGCCAAGATATCCGCCTTTTTAAAGAGCTTGGTATAAACGGTGCAGTAATCGGCTGCTTGGATAAAGCTAACTGGATTGATGAAGAAGCGCTGGAGAAATGCTTAGACGCTGCTGCTGGGATGGAGATTACCTTTCATATGGCCTTTGACGAAATTGCTCCACAGCTAAAATGGCAAGCAATTGATTGGCTCGCATCCCATGGCGTGCACCGTATTTTAACACATGGTGGCCCTCTATCAACAAGAATAGAGAACAATCTTCCTGCACTAAAAAGTTATATAGAATATGCTTCTGAAAAAATTATTATTATTCCTGGCGGCGGAATAACATCTGCTAACCTTCCGTTGCTTTCTTCAGAGTTAGGAATGAAAGAAGCGCATGGGACAAGAATTTTGGGAGATTTATAATTTGTGTCCTCAGGGGTCATCCTTCTTTCATGCAAACAGCAAAGGGACTATCCCTAAATGGACAGTCCCTTCTATTAATTATTCGCTTCTTTATAGTTCTCGTCAAACCATTTTAATACAATCTGGATTGTTTTATCCCAAAATGCCCAGTTATGGTCTCCCGGCATTTCAATATAATGATAATCTCTTATTTTCTTTTGTGCTTTCTCTCTAAACTTTAAGTTGTCCTGATAAAGGAAGTCTTCTGTACCACAGATTTGCAGCATTTTCACATGGCTATCTTCTTTTAGCTTCTCCAAAAGATGGAATAAGTCATTTTCACTGCCAGCCAGCTGCTGGATAGATCCAAAAATATCTGCAAATGCTTTGTCTCTATCTCTATCCCTCTTCCACAATTCTACGACATCCATCGCTCCGGATAAGGAGGCAAAGCTGTTGAAGCGATCAGGAAAAGTTAGAGCCAATTTTGTTGCGCCATAGCCGCCCATGGATAGTCCAGCAACAAAGCTAGCCTCTTTCTGATCGGAAATACGAAACCACTTTCTAACTAATGCAGGCAATTCTTCCGATAAAAACGTCCAATAGCGATTTCCATTCACCATATCTGCATAGTAACTTAAATCTACTTGAGGCATCACAATCGCAAATTCATACTCTGAAGCATACCTTTCAAGTGATGTAGCTGTTAACCAAGCTTCGTCATCATCAGACCAGCCATGTAACAGATAGATAACAGGAATAAGGGCGCTATTCCCTTTATCAGGAAGATAAATATTCATAGAAGTTGCTTTTCCTAAAACTTCAGAACGAAAATTCACTTTAGAGACAGCCATTTTTCCACCCCTACTTTTTATTAGAAATAAATGATTTCCCTTCTACAAAACTGGTAATTATCCATTCATCCTCGACTTCTTCATTATTTATCAACTGAACCACTTTTTCCGCGGCAACCATTCCCCAACGATGTTTGGAATAAGAAATTGTCGCTAATGACGGATTAAGAAAAGAGCCAATTTCTATATTATCAAAGCCAATAAGAGAAATATCTGTGCCTATCTTTCTATCTTTATCTTTAAAATATTTATAAATTCCTACAGCCATTTCATCATTAAAAGAAAAAATGGTAATAGGTGAGCATGTCATCTTCGAATGGATAATTTCTGCTGCTGCATAACCCGATTCCTCCGTAAATGCAGAGGGAATAACCTCATACTCGACGCCATAGCGAGCTAATTCGCGTTCACTAGCCTCCATCCTTTGCCGGCTGTCAAACGCTTCTTCTGGACCTGTTACCAAATAAACTTTTCCCAGATTACTTGAAATTATTTTTTCCACCGCAAGCGTTGCTCCGCCTTTATTATCCAATAGTACTTTTCTAACATTAGGACAACTGATTTCTCGATCCAGCACAACTAAAGAGTGCCCTCGATTGGCAAATTGAATAATTTCTTCTGTGCTAAAGCTCCAGTCTAGGATAATTCCCCCATCCACCATTCTTTCTGGAAGAAATAAATGGGACTTCTGCCCACTACAAACAATCATGTCATAGTTGTAATAGGCAAGACCCCGTTTAATTCCTTCTAATAGCTCTCCATAGAAACTCCCGCCATAATCTGCAAGATAGACAGCTATAATTTTTGTTTCCTGCTTTTTCAATGTTCTCGCTGCCATATTAGGAATATAATTGAGCTCATTTGCAATAGCAGTTATTCTTGCACGAGTGGCTTCCGTTACCTTTGGACTGCCATTTAGTGCATAGGATACGGTAGAAATAGAAACACCAGCTGCCTTAGCTATATCTTTAATCCCTACCATTGCCTTCACCCCTTCCTATTAGCAGTACACTTCTAATATATTTTCTTGTTGTAATACTTTCTTCATTGCTTCCTTATTTAAGCATATTCCACCCTGCCGATAAAGATTATCTTCAAGTCTGTTCTCTAGAACATTTCCATTAAAGATCGCCTTCTTATCTTTAGACCCAAGTGTATACTTAATCTCTACAGGCTTATCTAATAATTGAAATGTTACAGTTAAGCCATTTAAGCTTTGTGGCAGAACTGGATCAATAATAACCTCTGCAGCTGTTTGGCGAATCCCTAATACGTTGCTTATTAACTGATTAATATAAATTCCTGGCCCGCTAGAGTATATACGCCAGCCGCCTTTTACAGGAACACCGCCATTTTTAAGTTTACCAAAATTCTCTTGTGCTTCATACCTCGTTTTGAAATCGCCATCAGAACTGCTGAAATAAACATTACTCTGACGAATAGCTGCATTTTCCACACGATCTTTGAGACCAATTGGATTAATCGTATTTAACCCTTTCCACGTTTCTTCCGCTTTCCCTAACTTCGCCATTGCTTCCGTAAAACGAATATGAGCGTGTACATATTGCAAACCAATTTCTCTTCCAAAGTTAGCCGCCTGTTCCGCACGTTTAAAGTTAGTGCTTACGCCGCCTTTATAAGATGCAGGCCGATTCATTAATCGCACTCCATCCGGAAAATATAAATTTTCTTTTATAATTTGATAATGATGCTCGGCTATCTCCGGTGTGATTAATTCTGCAATCATACTTCTCGTCATGGGTAATAATCGGTATTGAATATTTGTTTTTTCATCATCTGGATGTATCATTAATTCCACATGATCCGAATCCTCCATATAGACAAATCCTGGAATAGTATCTGCACTTAATATAAAGCGGTTAAAGTCCGCTTTAATATTTTTAGCCAAATCAAAAAGGTATGCTGCATACAGATTATCATAACTCTCTAACGCTCTCGCTAAGTTACGAATTGTCTGGTAGGTAAGTGCTACAGTCCAGCTGCTAGCCATATTCTTCTTTAACCTGCTATCATATGGCTGTAATGTATCGTCCCAATCTCCATCTCCATAACAAGACAAAAATGTATTCGGCAGAAAATTTGTCTCTATATAATGGATTTGCTTCTTAACATGCTCCATTAACGGATAAAACTCTTCCGTTTTTGCAAATGTATCTCGATTTGTAAATGGAATAGACTCCGCTAATATGCTCGCATCTCCTGTAAATGTTAAATAATCTCCAACTACCTTTAACGGCCATACAATAACATCACCATGACTTTCATCTGCCTTAATCTTTTCAAATCGATCAAACATAAACCACTGCGGCCAATTCCCATCATTTTCGAATTGGTTTGCATATACTTTTTTCAATATCTCACGAACAATTTCAGGGCGATTAACGGCAAAGAAATATTCCACTGGTCCCTGCGAAACGTCCCTTGTTCCCCATGCAGCACCGCCATATTGCTCTAACCCGTGTGGAGACAGATAATGGACTAGCATATTATGAGAATACCATCTACTAAGCAGATTCATTCTCTCTACTTCTTCTTGAATGAGTGGATTCTCATGCTTCATCTGAAAACCATTTAATAATCCATCCAGATAGCGTTCATAGCTTTCCGTCTCTATACCTTCGCTCTTTTGATGATGCTGATAATTTCCTCTATGCAAATTCCCCTGAATAGTAAGGTTTACGGTATGTTCTTGCAGCAATTCTAACATAACTAGCGGGAAGTCCGATCCTTCCTTAAGGGAAACAAAAACCGTTTCATCCTTCAACGTAAAGGATTGTTCAACATGGATATGATAAGTTAGCTCTGGATAGCCTTGATCGACAGTTGAACTTGGTGTGCCATTAAATGTGATGACTTGATTTGATTGTTCCCATTTAAATGGTACCGAATCCTCTCCATCATTCATTAAAATATGATTACTAATGACAAAATCATATTTTTTCCCTCTTTTACTTTCGATGCTCAGCTTAATCTCATGGTCTTCAACAGAGGTATAATTTGTCACTATAATCAAGTCATCCGCAAGCTTGTAATACCATTTAGCAACATTAAAGCCCATTTCAAATGCAGATGGCATAGCTAATAACTGCCACTGATTATTTATTTTCATATAAATCCGCTGACCAGATTTCTTCATTATATTAAGTGAATTTCTATTATTGCTCATCATTTTGTTCATGGAAGTGTTCCCTAAAACAATTTGGGAATTAAAAATCCCATACATATAGACCGTTGTAGCCATTACCGGTTTATCTACTACTAAGTCAGTTCCGCTTAAAAGGATATGACCATGCGGCCTTTCCATTTGAACTTCCTTTTCCTTTAATACAACATGATGTTGATTATCTGTGAAAAAGGACAAAAGCTTTTGATCTACTATCTCTTTTTCTAGTTGAATCCCAAATAACTCATCTATTTCCTCAGGAGTCAGGCTTTCTGTTTTGATAACTTGATTAACAATACGCGTCATTTTATTTACTGGTTTTGTAACCTGTTCCAATTTGTTTGCTTCTACCCAAATTTCTTCTATTTGTTGAGTAGTGAAAAAGGGTTTCTCTACAGCTGTTGGATGATTTTCCAAGATAGAACCATAAAAAACAACCGATTGCTTCTCTTGTACATTTCGTTTATCTGTTTGTAGGGCCGCATAAGCCATTTCATACTGATAAACCTCTGTTGACAGGCTTTCCCTCTGTAATGCCTCAGGAATATTTGTTTCTTTATAAGACATTCCAAAGAATTGATATCCATCTGTACTAAATCCAATTGTTTTTTGCAAACATCCTTGTTGTAAATACGGGAATTTACCGTCTTGCGGCTGATTTTGCCTAGAGCAGATTGTATATCCATGCTGTGTATCGATGTAATGATCGATATATTGAGATACATAAGCCTCATTCGATTGAACGGCTCCTTTTGCCGCGATGCCAATATCCTGTCCATATAATAAATCTACTGTTTGATTCCCTTGTAAAGAAACTTCCCAGAACCATACGTCATGTGAGGTTACTATAAATTTAACTTCATAGGATACTCCTTCAAAGGTGCCACTCCAAATTAATGCACGCTCACCTACTGCCAGCTTACTATCCGATTGAATACCAAGTAATGGTGTCGAAAGAATTGTCCCCTTTTTAAACACACGCAAATAGATTTGGTTTGCACTGCCATCTAATAAATTCCCTATGAGTTGGTTAACCATTATATCTTTATGACGAATCTCATATATATCCCCGCTAGGAAGAAATGAAAATGTCGTATTATTCCCATTCAATGTAACTGTTTGCGTATTCATATCTTCATACCTATCCTCTTATCTTTTTTAATTCAAAACTTTTTGATTGAAGTTCTATGCTATTTGGACCAACCATTACTTCAAAATCGCCGTCATCACTTAAAAATTGCATATTTCTATGAGTATATCGAAGCTGCTCTTCGGAAATTTTAAAGGTAACCACTTGCTTTTCTCCATTTTTTAACTGAACTTGCTTAAAGTCCTTTAATTCCTTAACAGGACGCACAACCTCTCCAACTAGATCACGTATATAAAGCTGGACCGTTTCTGTGACAGGATAATCTCCTCTATTTTCCACTTCCACCGTAATTGTCACTGCTTCATTCTCCGATATGGTCTCTTTATCTAATTGCAAATTACTGTAGACAACCTCGCTGTAGCTTAACCCATAGCCAAACGGATAACGTGCATAATTCGAAACATCTAAGTATTTAGAAACATATTTTTCGTCCGGATTCTCTTCATAAGGACGACCTGTATTATCTCCATTGTAGTAGACTGGCACTTGCCCCACATTTTCAGGAAAACTCATGCTTAAACGCCCGCTTGGGTTTACATCTCCATATAAAATGTCACTTAGCGCATTTCCACCTTCTGTCCCAGGGAACCACGCTTCTACAATGGCATCCGCTCCATCTAGCTCACTAATATCTAATGGTCGGCCATTATACAACGTAACGATTATCGGTTTACCTGTATCCTTTAATTGCTTAAAAAGCTTTATCTGTTCTTTTGGCAAGCAAATATCACTTCGGCTGGCCGCCTCTCCACTCATCCATTCTTGTTCCCCTAAAGCTAATATAACGACTTCTGCATGACTCGCTGCTTTTAGTGCGCTTGAAATCATGTCTTCTGATAGTTTAAAGTAATCACAAGGTACTTCTGCTGAGAGAATATTAGCAGATTTCTCCTGCATCCCTTCGAGTAACGACACAGCTTCATCCATTTTCCCTTGCCATGACCAAGCTCCTAAAATATCCTGTGAATCTGCTCCCGGTCCGACAACTGCTACTTTTTGATCGGCAGATAACGGCAAGACACCATTGTTTTCTAGCAATACAATTGATTTTGCTGCTATTTCTCTGGATGCATTTCGATGAGATTGTGACAGTATTACTTCTTTTTCCCGATCTGCATCTGCTCCACGATGAGGATTTTCAAATAACCCTAAATCATTTTTCAATTCTAAAATTCTTAGCACGGCTTCGTTTAAAAGTTTTTCGTCTACTACTTCTTCCTCTACTAACTCCTTTAAATACTGAGCATAACAAGTGGTCATCATCTCAATATCTACTCCTGCCTTTATGGCAAGCTCCGCAGCTTTTTTTTCATTTCTAGCTACTCCATGAGCAATCAATTCCTTCACTGCTCCCCAATCAGATATTACTACTCCATCAAAACCAAACTGGTCCCTTAATATTTTTCTAAAAAGCCACTCATTCCCAGTTGCAGGAATCCCGTCAACTGTATTAAAGGAGGTCATTACTAATTTAGCACCTGCATCAATAGCAGCTTTGTAACTCGGCAAATAACTTTCCCTTAGTTGCCGTTCAGACATATCGACCGTATTATAGTCTCTTCCTCCCAACGGAGCACCATATGCAGCAAAATGCTTTACACAGGCCGCCAGTCGTTCTGTATCGCTTTTCAAGTCTTCTCCTTGATAGCCACGCACTAACGCTTTAGCAAATTCACCATTTAAATGAGCATCTTCTCCTGTTGATTCCATCACTCTCCCCCATCTAGGGTCGCGCACTAAGTCAACCATCGGTGAAAAGGTTACATGTAAACCAGATACACTAGCTTCTAATGCAGAAATTCGCGCCATTTTTTCAGCAGCTTCTAAACTCCAGGAACTCCCTAAACCTAAAGGAATGGGGAAAATCGTTCGAAATCCATGGATAATGTCAGCCATCATTAAGGTTGGAATTCCTAAACGATGCTTTTTCATATATTCCTTTTGGATACGAATAGCTTCTTCAGCTCCCGATAAACCTAATGTAGAGCCAGCTTGTTTGATATTTTCTTCTGTTAACCCTAAATCAGTTAAAGGTCCTGTCATTTCTTCACTTTTTTTTGTATAAAAATCGGCGGAAAGCTGTAGAAGCTGATCTACTTTTTCCTCTACTGTCATTTCATCCACTAATTTAACTAAATCTTCATGTCTCATTTACATGCTCCTTACTTCAATCCTGATACATTGAATCCTTGCAGGATGTATTTTTGGAATATCATGAATACAATAATGATTGGAATAATCATAAAGGTAGAACCAGCCATCTGCAGAGCATAATTGCTTGCATATTGTCCTTTTAAAAGCTGTAGACCAACAGATAATGTATAATACTTTTCATCATTTGCCATAATTAGCGGCCATAAGAAGGAATTCCACGCACCGATAAAGGTCAATATTCCTTGCACAGCTATAACCGGGCGTGAAACAGGCATAATTATTTTCCAAAATATTTTCCATTCACTCGCACCATCTAATCGAGCCGCTTCTAATAATTCGTTCGATATAGTAGACATAAACTGACGGAATAGGAAAATGGCGAAAGCCCCCACTAGACCCGGAAGAACAATCCCTGCCATTGTATTTGTTAAGCCCATGGCGTTTAAAATCAAATAAACTGGAATCATCGTGACTTGCCCAGGTATCATCATTGTCGCAAGCACTAAATAAAAGAGTATATTTTTCCCCTTGAAGTTATATTTTGCAAATCCATATCCTGCCATCGCGTTTAAAATTAGTCCGCCAAATGAGCATAGGACGATAATTAATGTATTTTTTAAATACACTGCAAAGTTAAACGCTAAAAACAATTCTTTAAAATTAGCAAAGGTGATCTCCTGCGGCCAAATAGTTGGAGGAAACTGCATAATTTCCGCATCCGTTTTCAGGGAAGAAAGCAGCATCCAAATAAATGGTAAGACCATAAAGAATCCGCCAACAGTAAGAATAATTCCAACAATCCATTTTGAAGTTCTCATTTGCTTTTGAGATGTATGCATAGCTATTTCCTCCTATAATGATTCTTCATCACTCTTACGCTGAATGCGGAATTGAATCAAGGTAACGATAATAATCGCAATAAATAAAATAAATGACCCTGCCGCTGCATAACCAAACTTACTAAATTGGAACCCGTTCCGGTAAATAAATAACGCAACGGAAGTAGTACTATCTAAAGGCCCGCCATTGGTCATAATAAACGGTTCTTCGAAAAACTGGAGCCAGCCAATCATCGTCGTAATCGTTACAAAGAAAGTTGCAAACTTAAGCATTGGTATCGTAATTTGAAATAACTGTTGTCGTCGATTAGCGCCGTCTAATGAGGCAGCCTCATAATATTCTTTCGGTATACCTTGAAGCGCCGCTAAAAAAATAATCATATTCGTACCAATCGCTCGCCATAAAGCAAGAATAATTAATGACACTTTCGCCATTGTCGGATCTTGCAGCCACGGTACTGGAGAAACATTGATAAGAGACAATAAATAGTTTAAAAATCCAAAACTCGGATTATAAAGATAACTCCACACAACTGCTACGGCAACCACATTTGTTATCGATGGCGTATAAAAAATCAACCGAAAAAATTGAAAGATTTTATTTTCCCCGAAGTTAATCATAACCGCGATTCCTAAGGAACAAGCGATAACTAAAGGCACACCAATCACTACATAAAACAAGGTATTTCCAATTGATTTGAGGAAAACAGGATCTGTTAAAATTTCTTTGTAATTACTTAATCCCACAAAATTGATCTGTGACCAATCAGCTAGTCCAACTAAGCTGATATCTGTAAAACTAATAAAAAAAGCTACAACAATGGGAATTAAGGAAAACAACATTAGTAAGAGCAATGCAGGAGAAATGAATAAATATGGGGCTCTTTTACTAGTAAAGTTTCTCAATTTTAAAGCACTTCCTTTACTTTAAATAGAAAGGAGCATCTCTTTAGAGAAAGATTTCTTTTAACACATTCAGATTAGGAAACAGACTTTTCTAATCGAACCCGTTTATTCAGATAACTTCCGCTAATGTTTGAGATACTCCTTTCTGCTCATTTATTTACTTAAAACCTTTTCTGTTTCTGCATTAAAAGCATCCATCTCTGCCTGTACATCTGCTCCACCCAAATAAATTTTCTCAAAATGCTTCAAGTAGTTTTGAGCGATTTCTTCAAATTCAGGAATTAATGGCATTGGATGAGAGTTTTCCATTTGCTCTCCAAATACTTCATATAATGGATCTCCGGCTAGCTTTTCATCCTTCCACGCTTCTTTTACTGTTGGCATGGCATTCGTTAATTCTAACCACTTTAATTGGTTTTCCTTGCTCACCATAAAATCAATAAATTGTGCCGCTTGATCTTTTTTCTTTGAATGTTCAAATATCGTTAAATTCGATCCACCAAGACTTGAATCATTATTATCTTTTCCAGCAGGAAGAACGGCGGTTGCCCATTTGCCTTCGATATCTGGCACTGTATCATTGACTGTTTTCACCATCCACGGACCACTAATAAACATTGGTACAATAGCATCTCCTGAGAACGTTTGCGAAACATCCATTCCTAAGTCTTGTTTAGGAGCATACCCTTTTTGAATCATATCATTTAAAAACGTCACTGCTTCTACAAACGGCGCTTGGTTAAATTGCGCTTCTTCCTTGTCTGACAGCAATTCAGAACCGTTTTGTCGAGCAAACATGAAACCAAGTGTTTGTTCCTTCGAATCGACATTTAAGCCATACATATTATCTCCTCGTTCTGATAGCTTCTTCGCTGCGTCTTCAAGCTCTTCCCATGTTTTAGGTGCCTCTTTATATCCAACGGATTCTAAAATATCGGTCCGATAGAACAAAACTCTCGTTTCCGCTGCCCACGGTATCCCGTAATACTTATCATCAAACTTGGTTGTTTCTACTGAACCTTCGAAAAAGTTTTCTGGCTTTAAATGATCATTTTTATCAATAAATGGCCCCATATCTGCCAATGCACCAGCAGCTTGAAACTCCGGCATCCAAGTAGTACCCATTTGAAGAACATCAGGACCTTCCTTCGAAGCTACGGCTGTCAGTAATTTATCATGAGCACTAGCCCAGGGGATTGCTTGGATTTTCACTTCAATGCCTGTTTCTTTCGTAAATTCCTCTGCCATTTTAGGGAGCTGCTTCACTTCATCGCCCATTCCCCAAACAGTTAGTACTTCTGAGTCACTAGCATCATTTTTACTATCAGAACATCCCGCCATTAATCCTACTGCAAGTAATGCTGTGGTTCCTAGCAATGCAAATTTCTTTTTGAAATTCATTCTTGTTTCCTCCATTTTTAGATGAATTTTATAGAAACGTTTCGATATAAGTTAGTATATATCACTGAATATCAACTTGCAAGCGTTTTCTAAATATTTCATTTAGTATTATTAGTAGAAACGTTTCACAAAACACAATGAAAAAACCCAACAAAGTTTTAAAGAGTTACGTAATATCAATGGTTTTCCTAGATATACTTTCCTCTCTTATCTTTGTTGGGTTAGCACAAATTCAAAGAAATTTATCCTTTAAAAAAATCTTTTAGTACTTGGAAATCTTCTTTTACATCAATCTTATTCGGCTCTGCCTTTTGCAATCTTTCCACGATAGCTGGTATGTCATTTAACTCTTTGTTATCTGTATATTCAATAAAGGATAACTCATGTAGCCAATCATTATAAGAATGCTTTGCTTTTCCATAGCTATTTCCGAACACTAGACAAGGTGTTTTAGTGATAATGGAAAAGATCATAGCATGCAAACGATCTGTAATAATTAATTTTTTGGAGCCAATTTTATCAAGCGTTTTTAAGAAGTACTTTTCACGGTCCGCATAATCAATCACATCAACCTCTGATAAAACCGTATCTGTCCGCTCTACAGACTCCGTTTTTCCAAATAAGTCCATTAAGTCAGAAACAAAGCTTTCTTCTGTCACCTTCTCCTTATCTGCTCTTAGAACAAATAGAACACCATCACGTTCCAGCTCCCTTGGCTCAATAGACAGAGATAATACCATATCTGGAGTGTAAATAACATTTGCCTGAAATGTTTCTTTTAAAATATCTAAAGTTTGATTCTCTCTTGCTACTAAAGTTAGATTAGGATTTTGATTGTATGCTTCTTGGCTTTTCCGCTTCTCTTCTCTACCTTGCTCTGTATCCTCAAAAAAAGCAGATTGTGGAAAAACAATTGTTTTGTAGTCTTTAAAGGATGAAACTACTTTTCTACGATCTTCCTCAATATCTACATATAAACTTCCTAAATTTCCTCCGCCTGTAAAACAAACAATATCATCTTTGTTAATAATCTTCTTAACTAGCTCTATTCCTTCTTCTGTTGCATAGTCCATAATTTCAATATATTCATAGTAAGGAAAACAATTTTTAATAAACTTTTCCTCTGCATAGGCAATGGCTTGATCTCCAATATTCGTATAACTTGGCGATCCAAATAGGAATACTTTTCTCTTGTTATTAAACAATGCTTCCTTATCTACATTAGGAGCAATCCCTTTTACCATATTCAATTCTTCTTTTCTTGCTTGATTTAACATGACTGTATTCCTCCTTCTTACTTCGATAGAACTTGTGGTTAATTGTCATGTACCCAAAACAAGCTATAAGTATTCCAAAAACGGTAACTTTCTCCCTTACTTTCTTTGCTTCCATATCATTAAAATTGATTTGCCATCATTCGGAGAATCTTCTCCATAATCAAAAGGAAGCACGGCAAAAAAAATAAAATAAAAGGAAAAATAAACAAATTGATAGAGAAATGAGCTTTTTGGTAGAACTTCCTGAATGATTAAAGAATTAACGACTAGAATCGACAATAAGTTAAATAATATGCCTCCCCCATGAATCAATGTCTGCTGCCATCTTTTTTTCTTCTCTATCCCTTTATAATGACAGGCCGCATCTACAAAATAAAGGACATGAATATGCATACACCCTATAGAAAACAGTCTTTTTCCCCTGCCAATCGTTAAATCGCCCTTCAACCCAAATATCCATACAAAGAGTTGATGCCCAGCAGCATGAATTAAATTAACAATAGGCAAAACGACGAAAAAGGCCCATGCAAATTTGTCGAGATCACTTAGAGTAAACATCTTCATCCTCCTTCTCTCACCTTTTAAGATGGGCAGTTTCAGTTACTAGTTTTCTTATAGAATTTGGATATATGTAAGATACCTCTTTCGCATTGGAACCAATCCCTTATTCGAGATTTGATAGATATTGGTAATATTTATATACAATTATTTTGGTAGATAGTTGATTTCGAAGGGAGAGTCTCTGGATAATTACCCCTTTCTCGAACAGCTGCTCGAATGACTGCGATGGGGTGTAGTCATTGTACTGCTGGAACCTGCTCTGATTGTTTGAATGATCTGTATGCTATGCAAATATAGAAACCTATATTATTTTGTGGTATCCAGTTATCTATAAACGGGATGGTATACATAAAAAAGAAATATATATAACGGAGAGGAAATTAAAAAGCCTAAACACTTAAAATGATACAATAAAGACAACGACAAGAAGGAGTTGATTTATATGCTATTAAAAAGTGCTGTTTATGGATTTATTATTGGTGATGCACTAGGTGTCCCCCATGAATTTAAAATAAGGGGAACATACGCATGTGAGACTATGACAAATGGTGGAGTATGGAATCAACCTGTTGGCACATGGTCAGACGATACATCCATGTTGCTCGCTACATTAGATTCCATTAATCATGAAAATGGTATAAACATCAAAGATATGAGAAATCGTTTTCTCGATTGGATGCATCATGCGAAGTATACAGCAAGAAATGAAACTTTTGATATAGGATTAACTACACAGCAAGCACTAATGGACGGTATTGGTAAAAGTGATGTTAGATCAAACGGTAATGGTTCGCTTATGCGTATTCTGCCTCTTGCATTTATTGATTGTGATGATAAAAAGGTCAAAGAAGTATCATCCATAACACACGCACATGACATATCCAAGAAAGCTTGTCTTATTTATGTGGACATTGTAAGAAGGTTAATAAAAAATGAAAACCTAAAAGATATTCTAAATAATCAGACACACGAGGAACCATTCACACGCTTAAATTCATTGCATGAACTTGCAGAATCCGAAATCAAATCGACAGGTTATGTTGTCGATACCCTTGAAGCAGCTCTGTGGTGTGTCTTACAATCTCATTCGTACAAAGAAACTGTGCTAAAAGCAATCAATCTCGGAGGCGATACAGACACTATCGCAGCAATTGCTGGTGGACTAGCGGGTATTATTTATGGTTATGACGCTATACCGAAAGAATGGATTGACACATTACATAACAAAGAACTTATCACAGCCATACTGTTAAAGCAAAAACTAGAATAACCTTTGCTTTACAGTCCCCTATAAAAAGATAAATACCTTCTTTTTTGGCAGCAAAGAAGTCACACAAAAATGTCTCTGATTTGAGATATGTCCCTTTGTTCCTGATTTCAGACGGAAACCTTTTTATATGTGATACGTATCTATGCCTGTACACTATATTTATTTATATATACTCTTTCTATATAAAAAGAAGGAACAAAGGAACAACGATACGGGAACGTTGATATAGCAATAATCTTCTGTTCCTAATGACGTGAAAAAGCAGGTACAAAGCAGGGACATTTTACGTCAAAAAGGAACAAAAAAATCGGGTGAAATGGTCATTATCTGAGGTAGATTTTCACACTTCTCGATCTTGTATAATTCTAAAAAAAATATAATGAAGAATTATTTTTGTGACTATTTTTTGGAGGTTGGACAACAACACAAATGAATACCATATGTTTCTTCAATCGATTCTTCTAATGCCTGCAGCTGTTTCGAATATTCAATACAGATATTCTGATACGAATCTTTTTCTTTATTTGTTTTACACGTTTCTATACAATTGGACATTCTTTTCTAAGTTTATAAAGCAATTTTCCAGAGAGGGAGAGTCTGTTTAGGCGTACCTTCTCCTTGAAGTACTCCCACAGCAAGAAACATGTGGGGGGCCATATGAATATGATCAAATGGTTGCTAAATATAAAAAGGGAACCATTCCTGCCATTAAAGACAGAATGGAGGGATTCGAAAATACGTACAGTATATAAAACATAAAGCACATAGCCCTAATCTGCTATGTGCTTTTCATCCCTTCCTAAATGCCACCTTTCAAAATAAAAAAAAATTCCCCATTGACAAATCCTACCTCTCTCTATAAAATACTGAATAATTTTGCAAAATTATCAATTTGATTCGCTAAATAGCGAATCAAAATAAAAGGAAGAGATCCATGGACAAAGTAAACATTTGGATTAAAAAACATGTACGTGTCATTTACTCCCCCTTTCGTGAATTGTTAACAAGTTTACATGTTTTACACAATCCAGCTCATCACCTGACGAGGCTAGAGTGGGCAGAGAAAACAAAAGAAGCAATATCGAAACCGCATTGGAAAATGATTCAATTCTTTGGGGAAATTAGTAATGAATGGCTTAATTTTCTCGATTTGGATGATTATCTTTTATTGGAAGAGAAGCATGTTGAGGAAGCCATTGAACGATTACGTTTATTGCCAGAGCAGCAATTTCTTGCCTTCCTGCTAGGTAAAAGCGACTTTACAGATGCAAATACAAACCAACAAAAGGTTTTAAAAAAACCTAATTATTATCGGAATCTCCTTTGCGATTTGCTCTATGATTACCAGCAAAATTATTTTGCGCGCGAATTATATCGAATGGAGCCGTGGTTAATTAAATCTGTTCATGAATTAAAAAAAGCAATAGCAGCAAATCCATATGAAGCGATCAACGCTATTCATCCACGCTTCAGACTTGATCCAAAATCGATACGATTTTATAAAGCAAACACCTGGATTTTTGCTTATGAAGAGATAGAAACATTGACGATATACCCATCCAGCTTTATCGCGCCACATCTCTTAGTTGGCTTAGAAGTTCCTGCCATCATTGTTTATTTGCATGTCTCCTTTCCTAATCAGCTGGGAACTAGTCAAGATATAGTCCCAATAGACTTGCTTTCTACTCTCGCTGCATTAGGGGACAAAACGAGATTACAATTATTAAGACAAATGTCTCGGCATCCCATTTGTACACTGCAATTATCGGAATCTACCGGGCTTGCAAAGGCCACAATTTCTAAGCATCTAAAAATCTTAGAAAAGGCGTGCTTAATAAAAGGGGAAAGACATGGACACTTTGTGTTTTATGAGACAGATTTACAAAAATTAGACCAACTGAAGGTCGACTTAAATCAGTTTTTTGATCAGCCTTCCCTTGGTCAAAAGGAGGATACATAAATGTGGTTGAGCATTTCTGCTACTTTTTGGCGAAATTATCTCGTGATGAAAAGAGCTTTTCCTTGGTCTTTTTTTCTAGGACATATATTAAGCGCTATTTATATTATCATCTTTGCCTACCTTACCTATTTTTTTGTTTTTAAAGGAGAATTATCATCCAGTTTCTCTGCCTATGCGGGGACAGATGACTATCTTTCCTACTGCATTTTAGGTGGATTACTTTACTCTTTTTCAGTGTCTCTTTTAATGATTACAAGTCGAACACTTATCACCGAATTGCGAGAAGGGACCCTAGAATCCCTTCTTCTAACACCATCGACAAGAAAGGGATATTTTCTCGGCTATGTAGCGCAAGGGTTGATTAGAATTATGTTGGAATTCCTTGTGATTATTGCCGCTGGCTCTCTATTTGGCTTGCATTTACAAGGAATAAACTGGCTTCATGTCTTAATTGTTCTTGTCGTTTTGATTCTTTCCACCTTTTCGATGGCATTAGTATTAGGATCGTTTATGCTCTACTTTCGAGATACATATATCACGCAGAACACCTTATTTGTCCTTATGGGACTTGTTTGCAGCATCACTTTTCCAAGTGACTTTTTACCAGCGGCAGTAAGGTGGATCAGCCAAGTCATGCCACTTACCTATGGAATTGATGCTTTACGAATGGTCTGGATAGAGGGAACCCCACTTAATGAGCTTTTGGCTCCATTACTAAAAATGGCAACGCTTGGTTTGATTTATTTGCCAACAGGCTCATATTTGATGAAAAAAATGGAGAAATACGTATTAGAAAAGCATTTTGGATAAGGAGTGATGAAAATGATCGAAGCAAAAGGAATTAGTAAGTATTACACAGTGAAAAAAAGAAAGAATTTTTTCCGTTCAGAAAAGCAAGTTGTATGTGCTGTTAAAGATTTAAACATCTCTATTAAAGAAGGAGAAATCGTTGGCTTGCTCGGTTTAAATGGGGCTGGAAAAACTACTACCATTAAAATGCTCAGTACCTTACTAAATCCAACAGATGGACAAATAACAATTGATGGTTTTGATGCTGTAAAAGAGGCAATGAAGGTAAAAAAGCATATTAATATGATTGCTGGTGGAGAAAGAATGCTATATTGGCGGCTGACTGGATCCGAAAACCTCCGCTATTTCGGAAAGCTCTATCAACTATCAGGTCTAGAGCTTGAAAAACGCATAGCCTATCTTCTCGATCAAGTTGGATTAAAAGAGGCAAAGGACATTCCAGTAGAACTATATTCAAAAGGGATGAAGCAAAGACTCCAAATTGCGAGAGGACTTATAAATAATCCTAAATATTTATTCCTTGATGAACCAACGCTTGGCCTGGATGCGCCAGTAGCTAAGCAATTGAGAGGATTAGTGAAAAACTTAGCAAAACAAGAAAACAAAGGAATCTTATTAACAAGTCATTACCTCGAAGAAGTGGAGGAGCTTTGTGATCGCATCTATATTATTGAAAAGGGATCGATTATTTTAGATGGCACACCAGAAAAAATTATTTCATCTGTAGTAAAAAGCTATCATTTAAGGATGGAAACAAGTTCCCTATCGGCAAGTGCGCAAAATAAACTCAAACAGGCATTAGTCGATTGCAGCATTCAGTTTAATTGGCTGACAGATAGCACAGTGATTCTTGTCGATGCACCCTATGATCCCACTTCTTTTCTTATTAATATTTGTATGAATGAATCTGTTTCAATTCTAAAACTTGAGCTTAAGCGGCCACGATTAGAAGACGCGATTCTAACCTTAGCAAAGGAGAAATCTGCATGAAGTTGTTTTCTATTTTACAAGCAGAAATGGCTAAAAGTCATAAACATAACTTTCATAACAAGTTAATCTATTTTTCCTTACTCTTATGGCCAGCCTTATTGTTTATTACGTCTTATTATTCCTTTAAGCCCTTTAACCTAACGGAATCTAGTCCGCTATCTGCCTATATGGATGTTGACCAAATCACTATGTTTTTACTAACCGGTTATTTAGGATATATTTTCTTTTGGAGCCTTGTTCAATCCGCTTGGAATATGAGCTATGAGCGTCAGGCTGGTACACTTGAGCTCATCTTTCTTACACCTGCAAATCGTTTAACTATCATGTTTGCACGTGCAGCAGGAAATTTGCTTGAAGCTGTATGGTTATTCACTACCTTCATCCTATTGGTGCTTATTGTTACAGGACAAGCGGCTGAAATTTATTGGGCAAATGTTCCACTCGCCTTATTTCTCCTTTGTATATCTGCGATTGTTTGGGGTGGATTTTTAAATATTGTTTTTCTCTTTTCGCGAGATGCAGGAATTCTTTTTACCATTTTCGAGGAACCAATGCAGTTCTTCTCTGGTGTACGTATTCCAATCCTTGCCTTCCCAATCTGGGGAAAAGCAATTGCCTACCTTTTTCCGCTTACTTATGTACTAGGTATCTTTCGAGATCTTGTGCTAAATGGAAAAGATTTTACGCAAATGATCGGACAATATTTACTTTTAGTTTCCATCATTCTAATGCTTGCCGTGACCTCCGTCTTTCTTTTAAAAAAGGCAGAAACCCATGCTAAGAATACAGGAAATATGGTTCTTTATTAAGGGTAATAATCGTGCCTCTTCGTTTCACGTGAAACAAGAGGCTATTTCCTAGAAAATATTAATCCTACACTAAAAAGTCCACCAGCTTTACGACAAGAGATAATGCCCTTATCGTTAGTTTCTTCCAAAAACCCGCTTCTGTTTCCTTTACTTTCTCGTCTGATTTATAAGTCCCATCTTCTAAAACTTGTAGACTTTGATTATTTACCGTTTTATTTAGTTCCTCTTGAAGAAAGTGTGCGAATTCTTCACTATCAATTAATACCATTGTTTCGGTATTTAAAAAAGTACTTCTTGCGTCCAGATTATAGGAGCCAATTAAACTAATTCTCCCATCAAAGATATATGTCTTTCCGTGAAGTGATTCCGTTTTCGGCTGGTATTCATATAACTCATCAGCGAATTGAATAATGTCCTTCCTGCTTGCCCAATATCCAGAAAACGCAACTAAGTTCGGAGTAGAGGCAACGGAGTTTGTTAGGACCTTCCAATGGTCAACCGCTATTTTCTTTTTATCTACATAAGCCAGCATTTTCCTCGTTGGCACAATATAAGGACTTTCTAAATAAATAGATTTTGCTTGTTCACTTAGTGATACAATTTCTTTCCAAATAAGAGGATCTTTATTAAAGCGCTGATGGGGATTAAAAAGAAAATGGACCTTTTTCGTTGGATACGCATCTTTTTTCCAGTTAATCATTTTATCTATCGACAATGGATAAACATCTTTAGCATGTTTTAATAAGTGAAGGGCTTTCTTCCGTTTTTGCTCCCCTAGCTTTTCCTTCCTTGGTGAAAGTTTCTTTACAGAAATTTTTGTAAAAGGATGTTTCCAAACATATTGATAATAACCATCCATTTGCTTTAGCACACTCGTTTTTGGTTTTTCAGTAAACACAAGCACATCCCGATCATTGGAAGCTCCTTTAGCTCCTTGTGAACTAAAATATTTATCTCCTATATTTCTACCGCCAACTAATGCAAGTTCTTCATCTATGATAAATAACTTATCATGAAATCGATTATTCCAAGTCCAAGGCTTGCCTAAATGTAGGGGTTCATAATACTTTAATTCCATATTCGGGTGCTGATAAATAGCATAGCTATACAAACGCAAATCCTTATTAAATCGGTTGACCATTCCATCCAGCAAAATACGTACTTTTACCCCGCGATCTGCTGCTTCAAATAGAGAAGCAAAAAACAAATCAGAATATGTACCTTTTTGAATGGCATAAGTAGATAAATCAATAGATTTCTTTGCATTCTTTATTAACTGCAATCTCGCTAAACCAGAATCTTCCCTGTCTTGAAGTAATACAACTTTATCAGAAGACACTACTCTCTCTTCGTTCTGTGAAAGGTTCACAGCTGGGTTCCAAGAAGAGTTTTCCTTAGGCTTGTAAAAAAAAGGCACAATGACGCAGAATACGACAATATATAGGAGATAGCATCCAACTAAAACCAAAATAGTTTTCATGCTTTTATGTATCATATTGTTTCCCACCCATTTTGTTAGATACTAAGTAGTTTCTCCTATCGACGTTTAATTATGAAAAAAGCTATTTCTTTTTTTACTCAGTTTCGATCCTTAATTTTCCGAGAGCAAAAATTACTATTTTTATAGAAGGCTTAATCATACTATCTATAGATGAATGAACCCCCTCTTAATTGAGAATAGGCCTTAATAAATGAAAATTACTAGATAGATATCAAAAACACCGCAAATACAGTGCTTAGGTTGTCAACTTTTCACAAATTCAAGCAAGGATTCTTATAGATAAAAATTAAAATAAGTATTAATTAGTTTTAGATTATCCTTGACAAAATAATTAAATTTATATAATAATAAATGTTGAATTGTAATAATTATTATTTGCATAAGTTTGGATTATTTGTCCAAACTAGTAATAAATTATTCATATTAGGAGGAATTTTATTATGTCAATTATCGGAAAAGAAGTTTCACCATTTACAGCTCAAGCATTTCATAACGGTGAATTTATTGAAGTAACAGAAGAAAACTTAAAAGGTAAATGGAGTATTTTCTGCTTCTATCCAGCTGATTTTACTTTCGTATGCCCAACTGAATTAGAAGATTTACAAAATGAATATGCTACATTGAAAGATCTTGGAGTAGAAGTTTACTCTGTTTCAACAGACACGCATTTCACTCACAAAGCATGGCATGATCATTCAGATGCAATCGGCAAAATCGAGTACATCATGATTGGTGACCCAACACAAAGAATTTCTCGTGATTTTGACATTCTTAACGAGGAAGCTGGTCTTGCAGATCGTGGAACTTTCCTTATCGATCCAGATGGTAAAATTCAAGCGGTTGAAATCAACGCAGACGGTATCGGCCGTGATGCAAGCACACTAGTAAACAAAATCAAAGCTGCACAATATGTTCGCAACAATCCAGGTGAAGTTTGCCCAGCTAAATGGCAAGAAGGCAGCACTACACTTAAGCCAAGCCTAGACCTTGTTGGCAAAATTTAAGGGAGTGGCTCTGTATGTTACTAGATAATGAAATTAAAGGGCAACTGAATCAATATCTGCAAATGATGGAAGGCGATGTTGTTCTTAAGGTTAGCACGGGATCGGATGAAGTATCCCGTGACATGCTAGCCCTAGTTGATGAACTAGCTACTATGTCATCTCATATCAAAGTAGAAACTGCTGAATTAGAAAGAACACCAAGTTTTAGTGTAAATCGTGTTGGCGAAGATACTGGAATTACTTTTGCTGGTATCCCTCTAGGACACGAATTCACTTCTTTAGTATTAGCTTTACTTCAAGTAAGTGGTAGAGCTCCTAAAGTCGATCAAAAAGTAATCGATCAAATTAAAGCAATCAAAGGTGAATTCCACTTTGAATCTTACATTAGCTTAACTTGCCATAACTGTCCGGATGTAGTACAAGCGTTGAATGTGATGAGTCTTATAAACCCTGGTATCACACATACAATGATTGATGGGGCAGCTTTTAAGGAAGAAGTAGAAAGCAAAGATATCATGGCAGTTCCTACTGTTTTCCTTAATGGGGAATCATTTGGCAGCGGTCGTATGTCATTAGAAGAAATTTTAGCAAAAATGGGCAGCGCTGCTGATGCTTCTGAATTTGCTGATAAAGATCCATTTGATGTATTAGTAGTTGGCGGTGGTCCGGCTGGTGCAAGTGCTGCAATCTACGCTGCACGTAAAGGAATCCGCACTGGTATCGTTGCAGAACGCTTCGGTGGCCAAATCATGGATACGTTAGCTATTGAAAACTTCATTAGTGTGAAGCAAACAGAAGGTCCAAAGCTTGCAGCAAGTCTGGAAGAGCATGTAAAAGAATATAACATTGACGTTATGAACCTTCAACGTGCTAAACGTTTAGAGAAAAAAGACTTAATAGAAATCGAGTTAGAAAATGGTGCTGTTCTGAAAAGTAAGTCTGTTATTCTATCAACTGGTGCTCGCTGGCGCAATGTTGGCGTACCGGGAGAAGCAGAATTTAAGAACAAAGGTGTAGCATATTGTCCTCACTGTGATGGTCCATTATTTACTGGAAAAGACGTTGCTGTAATCGGCGGCGGTAACTCAGGAATTGAAGCTGCTATCGACTTAGCAGGAATTGTGAAACACGTAACAGTTCTTGAATTTATGTCGGAATTAAAAGCAGACTCTGTTTTACAAGAGCGCTTAAACAGCCTACCAAATGTTACAGTTCTGAAAAATGTTCAAACAAAAGAAATAACTGGTACTGATAAAGTTAACGGTATTACTTATGTTGAACGCGAAACTGGCGAAGAAAAACATATCGAGCTTGCAGGTGTGTTTGTCCAAATTGGTCTAGTTCCTAATACAGACTGGTTAGAAGGTTCAGTGGAGCGTAACAGAATGGGTGAAATTCTTGTTGATAAGCATGGCGCTACAAGTCTGCCAGGTGTATTTGCAGCTGGAGATTGTACAGACAGCGCTTATAAGCAAATCATTATTTCCATGGGTTCTGGTGCAACTGCTTCATTAGGTGCATTTGATTATCTGATCCGTAATTAATAGATTTTGAGAAAGAGCTTCCCTTTTGCGGAGGCTCTTTTTTTGTTATGTTGAGGGTATGCAGAGGTGAAGTGATGCTGTTTGGTAGATATTTTGGACTTTGGCTGATTTCCCCTCCGCTTTGGCTGATTCCTCCTCCGCTTTGGCTGATTTCCTCTCCGCTCTGGCTGATTCCTCCTCTACTTTGGCTGATTTCCTCTCCGCTTTGGCTGATTTCTCCCCCACTTTGGCTGATTCCCTCTCCGCTTTGGCTGATTTCCCCTCCGCTTTGGCTGATTCCTCCTCCGCTTTGGCTGATTTCTCCTCCGCTTTGGCTGATTCTTCCTCCGCTTTGGCTGATTCTTCCTCCGCTTTGGCTGATTTCCCCTCCGCTCTGGCTGATTCCTCCTCTACTTTGGCTGATTTCTCCCCCGCTTTGGCTGATTTCCTCTCCGCTTTGGCTGATTTCCTCTCCGCTCTGGCTGATTTCCTCTCCGCTCTGGCTGATTCCTCCTCTACTTTGGCTGATATACCACAATTACGGACTATATCTCCCTCATCTGCTGCCATTCCACTATACCTCATAGGCCAAATAAGCTCCCTATCGCTTTTACCAATAAAAAAGAGGTCTGTCCACAAAAAGGACAGACCTCAACCACCACTCCACATTATTTTAACTCCAACTCCATCCACTCATCCGTTTCCTTAAAGCCGAACTTCTTATAAACAGGTCTGCCAAGCTTTGAAGCACCTAACCACATTTTCTTAATACCTAAGTTTTTAGCTTCCTCCACTAATTTTGTTAGTAGAGTGGTAGCTATTCCTTTTCCGCGATGAGCATTCTTTGTATACATATTGGTTACATATGCTTGTTTTCCACTCTTATTGGTATAGGTAGGGGGAAATTCATATATTACGATAGCTCCTGTTGCAATTATTTCATTTTTCTCGATTACAAGCCATTGAATAAGAGAACCCTCTGCTAATTTCCTTTGAAAGAAATCTTCCAGCTCGTCATTAATATCTTTATCTGCTGAAACTCCCTCATCTATTAACTGATTTTTTCTTAGCTCTATTAGCATATTAATATCCTTAATAGTTGCTTTACGATAATCCATCCTATTCCCTCTTCCTAAATATTATTGTTATTTTCTCTGATAACTTATTTTTTCAAGCCAAATAGCGTAGTTACACTAAGCCCTAACCCAAATGTAATAATACATAAGATTATACTAGTGGCTCCCGAAACCATACCAGGAAAAACAACAAAAAGAGAACCGATAATTAATCCAATAATGATTGCATATGTGATATGCGGGAAATGTGAAAGAGCATATTTAATCCCTTTGCTACTCCCGATAAATCCAATTATTGCTCCAAGTCCAAGTACGATAATCACTGGGATATTCCATGTCGACAAGGCATTAATTGCTGTTGAATAAACTCCAAGTAACAGTAAAATAAACGATCCACTAATCCCGGGAAGCAGCATAGCCATGCTGGCTAACCAACCAGATAAAAACAATCCCAGAACCGACCATACAGTTAAGGAAGTAATCGGCTCTATTGATTTAACAGGATGCATGAATGCCATGGATGCGATAATAATAGCAGCAATTGTTAAAATAATATAATGTCCAGAACCAAAATTCTTTTTCGGCCGAGCCTCTTTTAACATAAGTGGAATTACACCGATAATTAATCCAATAAAGAAAAATTGTGTTGGCTCATGATAATTTTCCAGTAAAAATTCTATTAATCTACTTAATAATAAAAGGGCAGCACCCATCCCAACTGCTAATGGTATTAAAAAGCCAAGTTGTTTCTTCCAGTTCCTACTAAAGAAACCGCTAATTGCATCGAGCAAACGGTCATAGATGCCCAAAATGACGGCAATTGTTCCCCCGCTCACTCCCGGTATTAAATCACTTATCCCCATAATAAATCCTCTATATAAGTTTTTCCATTCCACTAATTTTTCATTTCCTTTCTATTCTTCTAATTACATATTTTTTAAAGATTGATAGTATTTTCCTAACTCTATCATACCATAATTCTGAATCTTCCTTCCTTTTTCAAAATAAAATATCTTCAATTTAAAACCAGTCTAAATATACTAAACCTTTCAATAATTATCCAACAATAACTTTACAAATATATCTTTTAGTAGGTATAATAATTTTTATAGTTTTGAATGTTCAATAGATAGATAATATTCAGAATTAATGATTATAAACAGGGGGAATACTTCATGAAACGAAAAAATTGGTTATTACTTCTTATGTTTGCATTTGTGCTAAGTGTATTAGCTGCATGCTCTGGCGATAAAACCGACGTTTCTACCGACTCAAAAGATAAGGACGGTAAATCAGACGAAAAAGTCCTTAACTTTATAAATCCAGAGGCAATTCCGTCAATGGATCCAGCTTTAGCTACAGATGAATCTTCATTTGTTTATCTTGGTGCAACAATGGAAGGGCTTTACCGTTTAGATAAAGATACACAGCCATCACCAGGTATTGCAACTGATCACAAAGTTAGTGATGATGGGTTAATTTGGACGTTTACATTAAGACAAGATGCAAAATGGTCAAATGGTGACCCAGTTACAGCAAATGACTTTGTGTATGCATGGCAACGCGCTGTTAATCCAGACACTAAATCGGAATATGGTCCTTATATGATGAATGGTGTCATTAAAAATGCTGCTGCTATCAGTTCTGGGGAACTAGCTGTTGATCAATTAGGGGTGAAGGCGGACGGTGATTATACACTTGTTGTAGAATTAGAAAACCCAACACCTTATTTTGAGACATTAACTACTTTTGGCACCTTCTTACCATTAAACCAAAAGTTTGTGGAAGAAAAAGGAGATAAATTTGCAACAAGTTCAGAAAACTTATTAGCAAACGGGCCTTATAGCATTACTGACTGGGATAGTACAGGTAATTCATGGGTACTTGCAAAAAATAATAGTTATTGGGATGCAAGCACTGTTAAAATGGATAAATTGACATTTGAAGTAGTAAAAGACCCACAAACAGCTCTAAGCTTATATGAAAAAGGAACAGTTGATCGAATGGATCTTACATCTGATTTGGTTGACCAATATTCAACTGATGAGAATTATGTTGTTTCAGCAGACACATTTTTATATTTCCTTAAATTTAACCAAACAAAATCAGAAGCCTTGGCTAACAAAAACATTCGTTTAGCGCTTAGCCGCGCCTTTGACAAAGATGCTTTAGTTAATGAAATCTTAAATAACGGTTCTATCGTAGCGAACGGACTTGTCCCAGCTGACTTTACTCCAATTCCAGAAACTGGTGAGGACTTCCGTAAAGTTAGTGGAGATCTTGTTACTTATGATTTACAAGCAGCTAAAGACTACTGGGCAAAAGGCTTAAAAGAATTAGGTACAGATAAAGTTTCTCTAGAGTTTTTAGCAGATGATGATGCAACAACCAAAACTTTAGTTGAATATGTAGCTAATCAGTTATCTACAAACTTAGAAGGCTTGAATATTAAAATTAAACAAGTTCCAAAAAAGCAACGACTTGATTTAGATACTAGCATGGATTATGAGCTGCAACTTTCTAGATGGGGCCCTGACTTCCTTGACCCATTCACATACTTGAACCTGTGGATTACCGATGGAGGAAACAATAAAACAGGCTATTCTAATAAAGAATATGATCAATTAGTTAGCGATACAGCAACTAAACTTGCAACTGATAATGTTGCTCGTTATGATAACTTCTTAAAAGCTGAAAAGCTATTATTCGAAGATGCTCCAATTGCACCTGTTTATCAAGCATCAAGAGCACAATTAATTTCACCAAAAGTAAAGAATGTGTTTGTAAACCCATTCGGAGCAACTTATGAATATAAGTGGGCAGATGTAGGAGAATAAGAATTAACTTAAAAAGCGGGAGTATA
>NZ_JBPCEP010000025.1:0-54730 GCF_050971705.1 Niallia sp. M35 | reverse complement strand
CAATTATACGAATTTTTTTATTGTTCGGGGGTTAGATTTGGTTGAAATACTTATGTCCCACTCTCTCTTTGAATCTTAGTCTTCTTCTGGATTTCCGCCGAAGGCTTCGGGAATCATTGTAAATCCTTCGATTACGGTGTCTTCTTCGACTTCAATCATTAAGTAGCGTTTGCCGCTAAATTCGATTTGCTTCACATATCTTAAGTCAGGAGGGCTGATCGCAATGTTAGCAATCTTGGTGCTGATCTTAATCGATTTTGATGTGAATTTTGGCAAGATATTACTTGCTTTTAATTCATATTTATCATCATCAATAATTTTTTTGAAGGCAAACTCGACTTTTTCTGGACTAATGTCCTCTACTCCGCTCATCTTTAAGACTTGTTCCACGTCTTTGGAGTCTAATTTTGGAACCTCTTCTTCTTCATTTTCGACAATCATTCGGTTAATTTCCTCGTATACATTCGAAAGAGTAGAAGTGCTCAATTGATCTCCAGTCACATCTTTAATGATTTCCTCAAACACAATTTTATCATCTTGAGCAGTCATCATTTCCTCGCCGTTGAGAACTTCCTCGATAAATTGGTAATCTGGCTCATGGATTTTGCCGGCAGCATAGAGAATATGATTAACATCTGCTGCGTTATCTGTGAAGCTTGGGAAAAGAAATCCACCCATTGGCGCATTCAGATTAATAATGGGGTCAACAACAATATTGTATTTAAATTCTTTCTCTACATAATCAAAAAGCAATTCTTTTTTCGGCTCTTGGGTGTTGTTGATACTGCATAAAATGAAAGGATGAGAGAAAACTGTATCTCGGTCACTTTCTTCAGACTCTTCACTGCGGCGCTTCTTTGGCTTTAAATATTCCCCGCGAATAAATGTGATGACAATATCTTTGTCATATTGTCTGCTATTAAGCATCTTGTCTACCATCAGTAGCATTTGCTCTTTCCAATCCTCTGTTTCTGAGCTAAGTAATCCTTTATGTAAAATAAGCTGGCTATTATTTTCTGCTTCTCTTTGAAACTTTAATTCAAACAGCTTTTCATCCAAATTACCGGCAAGTAATTTCTTGAAGTTATGTAAAAATAACTCTTGTTGATCTTGATCAAGCATGCCAAAGGGCTGACTTTGATAATGGAATATATCACTTGATTCTTTCATGACATAAACATTAAACATATCTGTTATTCTAAGTAGATCATTATTCATTTTGAATTGTTTTCGGATGTTTGCGATATCTTTTTTATTCATTTTAAGTTACACTCCTAAGTTACTTTGAAAGTAAATGATGGATGTTTGATTAGCCTTAGAGCTCTGTGTTCACACTCATTTTAGTCATTTATCCATTCTATCATATTTGGTTTCCCTATTATAAGAATCAATCTGTTGTTTCTAGAAAAACAATATGCTGTTAGCATCTAGTCAATAGGAATGCTGTATGCTTAAATAGAAGATAATCTTAAAAACGGGCGGGGGTACGAAATGAATGAGAAGGATTGCTTGCTGCTGATTTATTTACAGAAAGAGCAAAATATAACAAAAGCAGCGGAACATCTGTTTATGACGCAGCCTGCTTTGACCTATCGTATTAAACAGCTGGAAAAGGAGTTTCAGGTTGAAATTCTCTCGAAAAATGGTAAGTATATAAAAATGACGCCAGCTGGTGAATATTTGGTAGAATATGCGAAAAGAATTCTGAATGATTTGCGCAAAACAAAAGAGTTTTTATTGAATATAGAAAATGAACTGATTGGACATTTGAAAATTGGTGTTAATAGTCACTTTGGATTGCATACTCTTCCAGCTATTCTGAAAGAGTATAGAAAAAATTTTCCGAAGGTTCAATTAAATGTAGATACGGGATTTAGTACAGAAATGATGGATTTATTAGTGGATGGGCAAATTGATGTAGCGATTGTTAGAGGAGATTATAATTGGCCGGACGCTAAATATCTTCTTGATGAAGAAAATGTCTGTGTTATTGCAAACGAACCAATTGCTATTCACAAACTTCCGCAAATGGCGATGATTAATCGAAAAGAGCCTAAAGTGCTTCTTAAATATAAGACAAGTCCTTATAATCCCTTTGAGCAAAGTATCGAGTATTGGTGGAATCAAAGGTTTAGTGATCCACCATTGATAACAATGCAAGTTGACAGTTATGAAACCTGTAAGGAAATGGTGAAAAAGGGACTTGGATATGCCATTATCCCAAGTGTATTTCTGAAGAAGAGTGATGACTTATATTCTTGTCCTCTAGTTTTTAAAAATGGTCAGGAAATGAAAAGAAGAACCTGGATATATTATCGTGAAGCATCGATGAGTCTGGCCACAGTAGCAGCATTTGTTCAATATGTAATGAATATAGATTAATGGTACTAACAAGGAAGAAGAGGAGAACTTTTAAGATTCTCTTTTTTTGTTTTATTTTGTATAAAAATAAAAGTAAATACATATTTTTGTCTGTATAATCTATAAAAAATTTTTATAGATTATAAAAAAAAGCTTAATTTTACTTAATTTAATAAGAGAATTAAAATGGTATATACATTATTGTTTAGTCAGAATATTTAGGAGGTTGTATATTTTATGCATAATAAAAGTGTTCAAGAAAAACAGACACTTATCGATAAAGTGGATGCAATGGATATGGAATTACGAGAATTATCGTTGAAAATCCATCAGAATCCAGAAGTTAGTTTCCAAGAATATCAAGCAATGAACTGGCTTACAGAACCATTGAAAAAGGCTGGATTTATGATAGAAACAGGTCTTGCCAATCTGGAAACATCATTTAGGGCAACATGGGAAGGCGAAGCTGGAGGACCAACCATTGCCTTGCTTGCGGAATATGATGCATTGGCTGGATTAGGGCATGGTTGTGGACATAATATCATTGGCACATCTGCTGTAGGTGCGGCTATCGCGTTAAAGGAGGCGGTGCCTCATTTGCAAGGGAAAATTGTTGTACTGGGAACACCTGCTGAAGAGTTAGGCGGTGGAAAAATTATGATGGTAGAGGATGGCATTTTTGATCAAGTTGACGTTGCAATGATGTGTCATCCCCATAAGAAATCGATGGTTTTACGTGGTGGCTTAGCTTGTGTAGATGCGACTTTCAAATACTATGGCAAGGCGGCTCATGCAGCTGCAAGTCCTGAATTAGGAATAAGTGCATTGGATGCGGTAATTCATACGTTTGTTGCAGTCAATTCTTTACGTCAATTCTTTAAAGATGATGTAAGAATCCATGGAATCATTACAAAGGGTGGAGAGGCGACAAATGTGGTACCAGCATATTGTGAGGCTGAATTTTTATTAAGGGCAGAGAATGTAGAGCAGCTCGAAATTGTCCGAGAAAAGGTCTATGCGGCCGCTCGCTATTCGGCAGAAGCAGTAGGTGCAGCATTAGAGATTGAAGAAGGACTTATTTATGCGGAAAGGAATAATAATCACGCACTTGCCAAGATGTTTAAAGAAAATTTGGAATACCTAGATGAAGAAGTAAGCGATCCACCTAAAAAAGGGGGAATAGGCTCTTCTGATATTGGCAATGTTGGCCAAGTGACAGCTACCATTCATCCTTATATTAAAATTACTGATTCAGCGAACACACATACACCAGAGTTTGTAGAGGCAGCAGGTTCAGAGGAAGGTATGCAGGGGTTAAATAAAGCAGCAAAAGCATTAGCTATGACGGCTTACGATGTGTGCTCCAATCGTGAATATTTACAGGCTATCCGCAGTGAATTTGAAGATTGGAAAAGCAGCAAAATACTAAAATAGTAAATTAAAAAATGGTAAAGGATGAAGATATTGAAAACCAATAAAGTAGTCTCTCAGATGCACTCCATTAAACAGTCGAGACCAAAAAGAGTAAAAATGCCCCATACATTTGTCATTATATTAACGATGGTATTATTTGCGGCAGTTCTGACCTATATTCTTCCAGCAGGAGAGTTTGATCGAGTTGAAGATGCAAGCTCAGGTAACACCGTTGTTGTTCAAGATTCTTATCATCATGTTGAACAGAATCCTATCAGTCTATTTAATCTTCCGTTAGCAGTTGTTCAAGGATTGGTTAGTGCAAGTGATACAGTTTTTTTCATTTTTATTGTTGGCGGTGTGTTTCAAATTATTAATTCAACTGGAACAATTGAGGCGATTGCTGGTAGAGTCGGAAAAACCTTTATGAATCGAGGCCTCGTAATTATTCCCATTTTCTTGACCTTGTTTTCATTCGGCGGATTTACGATAGGGATGTCTGCAGAGGTAATGGCGTTTGTTCCAATTGGAATCGCGATTGCTAGAGCATTAGGATATGATGCGTTAACAGGGACAGCGATGGTTATGTTGGGTGCAGCAGCAGGGTTTACAGCGGGATTACTAAATCCCTTTAATGTAGGGATTGCTCAGTCAATTGCCGAAATTCCAATGTTTTCTGGTATGTGGTTACGTGCTATTATCCTTGTTGTTCTATTAATAGCCACTAGTTATTATATTATTCGTTATGCGAAAAAGGTGAAAAAGAACCCATCTTCAAGTATTGTTGCTCAACTGGAAGCAGAGGAAAGTCATAATAATGTAGATATATCATCCTTATCATCTATGAAGATAAGCCACTATTTAACTATCATGGTAATATTAGCTGGTTTTGGTCTATTGATTTGGGGTGTTTCGGAAAAAGGTTGGTGGATGCAGGAATTAGCAGCATTTTTCCTAGCCCTTGGTGTTATAGTAGGATTTCTGTCTAAATATGGCCCTAGTAAAATTGCCAGTGAATTTGTAGCTGGTGCAAAAGATATAACCTTTGGCGCTTTCATCGTCGGATTAGCGAAAGGGATTGTGATCGTTTTAGAGGATGGCCATGTTATTGACTCTGTTGTGAACGGGCTAGCAATAATGGTTGATCACATGCCTAGCTATATTCAAGTACTAGGAATGTATTTCTTCCAAACAATCATGAATGTCTTTATTACTTCTGGAACAGGATTGGCAGCAACGACGATGCCGATTATGGTGCCGTTAGCCGATTTGATTGATGTAACAAGACAAACGGCTGTTTTAGCTTATCAGCTAGGAGACGGATTATCCAATTGTATCCTTCCTACGTCTGCCATGTTAATGGGAAGCTTGGCAGTGTCCAAAATTAAATATCAAGAATGGGTAAAATTTTTCTGGCCATTATTATTAGTATGGCTTATTATTGGAGGTATTTTTGTTATCGTGGCAGATGTTATTCACTATTCATAATGGGGTGAAAAATAAGTGACAAGCCAGTATATAGATTTAATTGATAAAGATCTTTTGTATGATCACATTCAAGTACTTACTAAGTATGAAAGGTTAACTGGAGAAGAAGAGGCGGAGAGAGCCGCAGATTATATAATAGAAACTCTAAAGCAATATGAAGTGTCGTATAATCGTTATCAGTTTGTTGGGTATTTTAGTAATCCTATTCATGGAGAAGTATATGTGGGTGGAGCGAAGAAAAAAGTGATTATAGCGAAAGCAAGATCGTTTGGCGGTCACTTTCCAAAAGGGATAAAGGGTAACCTTTTATATGATCGTTATAGTGAAACACTAAGAGGAATAAACGGACCAGCTGATCGTTATGAAAAAATGAAAGATAAAATAATAATCAGCTGGAATTATTATGAAGATTATGTAAAAAAAATAGAGCGCGCTGGTGCAATTGGACTCATTCATATATGGCCGTCGAAGGAAATTGCTATCCATGAAGAAACAGTAGGAACTATCTGGGGAACACCTACATCGGAAAATATTGATCAACTTCCAAAAATTCCGGTTGTTGGGATAAATTATGAGGATGGAGTTACCCTACTTGATTGGATAAAAGAGAATGGTTCTTTGGAAGCGGTCGTGAAAACAAAATTAGAAAATGCGCTTAAAAAGACGAGTTTGCCGGTTGCTACTCTTCGAGGTGAATCAGAGGATTATATTCTGATTTCTGGTCATTATGATTCTTGGCATAAGGGAGCAACAGATAACGCAACCGCAAATGCGCTTATGCTGGAAATGGCCAGGATATTTTCTAAAAAAAATAGTAGAAGAACCATTAAACTAGCATGGTGGCCAGGACATTCGAATGGAAGATATGCAGGATCTGCTTGGTATTGTGATCAATTTTGGGAGGAAATTAATGAGAACTGTGTAGCACATATTAATATTGATTTTCCTGGAACAAAAGAAAATGTTGAAGTAGTACCTAGATCAACTGCGATGGAAAATCACGAGTTATTAATAAACATCATTCGTAAATACACAGATAGAGAGCCGTCTAGGATAGAGTATTTACCTAGAGGAGCCGATCAATCTTTTTGGGGGACGAATATCCCAATTCATTTAATGCTTAAATACGAACCGCCACATCAGAAAAAAAGCTATCAAACACCAGGAGGAAACTGGTGGTGGCATACAGAAGAGGATTTAATAGATAAAGTGGATAGTAATCTATTGGTGAGAGATACTGGAATGCATATAGAGCTAGTGGATTATTTAGCGAATATTTCTCTTTTACCGGTTAACCTTATTCGCTTTTTGAGTAAAAGCAAAGCGATTATTAACGAACTGGATGCAGATTCGGATGAGGCTTTTGACTTTACAATGATTCATTCTATTTTTGAAAAGGTCACAACTATGGTTGAAAAGCTTTTAGAAAAAGAAGTCACTGATGTTGATTCCTATAATCAACTTTTAAAAACAGTTGGTGGGATATTGAATAGACTTAAATTCTCTTCTTCTAGTAAGTATGATTATGATAATACAGACCCTTTTCAGCCATATCCTGGCTTAGCGAAGGTGAAATCGGTTTATTGGAGCAATACGTCTCCAGAAGAATTTCTTTTTCTAAGCACATTATTTGTCCGCCAACGAAATCGCCTTGTAAATGAGATAAAAGAAGTAATAAAAGAGATAAAGAGATATTTAGACTAAAATGGTATTAAATTTAATGGGTTTTCACTTAAGTGGAAGCCTTTTTCCTATCCCTTAGAAAGCACGCTATTTGAAAAAGAAACAATTGGATGAAATAATAGTAGAAAATGGATTAGAAAGGAGTCAGTGCTGTGAAAGTATTAGTGGTTGGAGCAAACGGGCAAATAGGTAAACAGCTTGTGACATTATTACACGAAAGTAATGAGTTTTCTGTTAGAGCATTGGTAAGAACGTCAGAACAGCAGAAAGCTTTTGACAAAGTCGGAATAGAAACTGCTTTAGGTAATTTGGAAGAAACGGTGGAACAGCTAGAGTCTGCAGTGAAAGGTTGTGATGCCGTCGTATTCACAGCAGGTTCAGGTGGGAAAACGGGATATGATAAAACATTATTGATTGATCTTGATGGTGCTGTGAAAATGATGGAGGCAACAAAGAATGCAGGGGTAGAACGGTTTGTAATGGTTAGTGCGTTGCAGGCGCATCATCGAGAAAACTGGAATGAACAAATTAAGCCATATTATGTAGCAAAACACTATGCTGATCGCATTCTTATGGAGAGTGGATTAACCTATACCATTATTCGTCCGGGCGGATTAACAAATGAAGCTGGTACTGGTTTGGTTGCAGCTGCTGAGAATCTGGAAAGAGGAGTGATCCCAAGAGAAGATGTAGCAGCGACAATAATGGCTTCTATAAAAGAAAAAAATGTGTTTAATAAATCATTTGATTTAGTCTCTGGTGAAACGGAAATGGAGAAAGCAGTGAAGAATTTATAAAGAGTAATTAGTGAAGCAGCGTCTATGCAGCAGGATGTTTTAGCTGGTAGATCAGTCAAATTCGTAATATTTTGTAAATTATAATCACTGTCGTTTAGGAAATTCGCTATGCAGCCCACTTCTTCATGTAGCTTAGCAGTCGCATAGAAAAAGAAAGTAGTTAGATCAGTTGTTGGTTCATCTAGGTAATAAATTCTGTGATACGTACCCTTTTGCCAAGTTATTATATCTGACTTGATGGGTGTATATAATGACCCAAAAGGGTATGTACCTGTTATTATTTGTTTGTAGCCAAGGATGAATTTTAGCTATAGTATCTAGTTTGAAGCCTCTCCATCAAAAAGGAGCTTTATCAAAAAAAATATTAGTGAATAAGGGAGTGTTATTATGGACTTTAAAAATGCATGTGAAAAAAATGAACTTAGTGAATTACTAAAGATAGGCGTGTTATTGTTAATTTATGTATTATCAACAGTGGCATTATTTTTTCTTATACATTAATTGGGAAAAGGGCTTACAAGGATAATCGTCTTGGAAGCCCTTTTTAAACAATTAATGTAAATTTGTCACCGAGCATAATTTGTTTTGAGGAATGAATTGTGCTACCTTTAATATCTTTTACCAAACTTTCTATACATAAGACAGGATGGCCTTCCTTTACGTTCAGATACATGGCTTCTTCAAAAGAGGCACTTACAATCTGAATTGCCTTTCTAGAGTTACCAAATTTAATGTTACTCTTCTCTTTTATGATGTCATAAAGTGAGGTGTTATTTAAGTCTTCAGTTAGTAGATAATCGAAGTCCATTGGAAATCGAGAATATTCAACTGAAACAGGGATGTCATCAGCAGTTCTAACTCTGACAATACTAATTTGTTTTGTATTACCAAGAGTACCGAATACGTTTTGCTCTTCTTCTTCTAAGTCAATTATTTTATTTTCAATTACCCTCGCACCAGGTTTTTTTCCTTGCATTCTAGTATTTTCGCTAAATCCTATTGTATTACCAATGTCTTTTAATAGCTTGTTTTCAGTTATAAAAGTTCCTTTACCTGGAATTCTGATCAGATAACCTTCTTCTGTTAGGGAGTCTAGAGCTTTTCTTACAGTTACCCGGCTAATTTGATTATTTTTACTTAATTCATTTTCAGTGGGAATTTTATCTCCCTTCTTCAAAATGCCTCTCTCAATATCATTCAGTATTTTCATTCTCAACTGCTCATATTTTGGTATTGATTCATTAATATCCATAATTATAATCCCTCATTAGCTCGTTTTGTTTTTTAAATTATAACAAATAAGAGAGTGAAAATAAATATGAAAGCGCTGTTGCAATTTGTATTGCTTTGTATTATAATCGAAATATACAAAGCAATACAAATTAGGATAGGAGGAGTCATAATGAATATTAAAGAGATTATCAGAAAGATTATTAGTGATAAAAAGGAAGATGGGGGTGTTAAGGAAGTTTATTACGTTGCATGCGGAGGATCTTACGCTGCTTTTTACCCAGCTAAAGCATTTTTAGAGAAAGAGTCCAAGGAAATTAAAGTGGGGCTATATTCTAGTAATGAGTTTGTACACAACCTTCCAAAAGCATTTGGAAAAAACTCTGTTCTTGTAGTTGCATCGCATAAAGGGAATACACCTGAGACTGTTAAAGCAGCTGCAATTGGAAAGGAAAAAGGAGTACCAGTTATTGCCCTAACTTGGATATCTGATTCACCTATAACAAAAGAAGCAGACTATATTGTTGATTATACTTTTGGTCCAGACAAAGATATAGCTGAAGAAAAAACAATGCAAGCTTTACTGACAGCTGTCGAACTTCTGAATCAAGTGGAAGGTTACCCATATTACGAAAAATTTATGGATGGTCGTCAAAAGATTGATCTTATCGTAAAAAATGCACGCAAACATGTTGAAAAGCGTGCAAAAAGATTTGCTGATGAGCATAAAGATGACAATGTTATATATACTTTGGCAAGTGGAGCAAGTTATGGAGCTGCTTATTTACAAAGTATTTGTATCTTTATGGAGATGCAGTGGATTAATTCATCTACAATTCATACAGGAGAGTTCTTCCATGGACCTTTTGAAATTGCAGATGCTGAAATTCCGTTTGTCATCCAGGTTTCCGAAGGAAGTACACGGGCTCTTGATGAGCGTGCACTTACGTTCTTAAAGAAATATGCGAGACGTATTGAAGTATTGGATGCTAAAGAGTTAGGATTATCTACTATTGATGCTGATGTAATTGATTACTTTAACCACTTATTATTTAATAATGTGTATCCTGTTTATAATGAGGCACTAGCAACAGTTCGAGAGCATCCGCTTTCAACAAGAAGATATATGTGGAAAGTAGAATATTAAGAGAGGCCCCATATGCGAAAATATAAAGTTATTGGTATAGGGGATAATGTAGTCGATAAATATGTCTTGGAAGGAAAGATGTACCCGGGAGGAAATGCTCTGAATTTCAGTGTATATGCCAAAATGAATAATATTAAATCTGCTTACATTGGGAAATTTGGCGACGATGATGTTGCTGAATATATTAAAGCTGTTTTGGATGAACTTCAAATAGATTATTCTTACTCTAAAACTTATAGTGGTGAGAATGGGTATGCGAAGGTAAAACTAGATAAGAATGAAAGAGTGTTTTTAGGCTCTAATAAAGGCGGTGTCGCCAAAGAAAAAAAATGGGAACTTACTAATCAGATGATTTCTTATATAAGTGAATTTTCCCTAATTCATACAAGCCTAAATAGCTATATTGAATCAGAACTGAAGACTTTAAAATCTCTAGATATTCCAATATCCTTTGATTTTTCTGTCCGATGGAATGACGAATATTTGAAGGAAGTATGCCCCTATATAGATATAGCCTTCCTCTCTTGCAGTCATTTAACAAGTTCTGAAAGAGAAAGGGAAATGAAAAAGGCTGAAGAGCTTGGAGCCGATCTTATAGTCGGCACTGTGGGGGAGAATGGTTCATACGCGTTATATAAAGGTGATTTTATATATCAACCAGCAATTATAGATGAAGACGTTGTTGATACTATGGGAGCAGGAGATGCTTATTTAACCGCCTTCCTCATTGAATTGTTAGATCAATCAAATGGTTCATTTAGGTTTAAAGATGACGATCTAACCTTTGAAGTAATACAGAATGCAATGAAAAAGGGTTCAAAGTTTGCAGCTGAAATTTGCAAAATCGAAGGTGCATTCGGATATGGTAAGCAAGTAAGAGTTTAAAATTCTTACTTGCTTAGCAATAAATGAAAGTGCTTACAATGAGGCGGGAGGGATTCCGATGTTTTGGATACAATTGATACTAATAATTGTACTGATTTATTTTGGCTCTAGAGTAGGTAATGTCTTTATGGGATTGTTGGGTGGAGTTGGCGTGGGAATATTTGTCTTTGTATTCGGTATGCAACCTGCTAGTCCGCCAATCGATGTTATGCTCATTATATTGGGGGTCGTCTTAGCCGCTTCGGCCTTACAGTCCTCCAAAGGGTTGGATTATCTAGTGATCATAGCTGAAAAGATACTGAGAAAATCCCCGAGCAATATTACTATAATAGCACCAATAGTGGCTTGGATATTCACTTTCTTATCTGGAACAGGTCACGTTGTATATAGTTTACTGCCAGTAATGAATGAATTATCAATAGATAACCGTATTAGACCAGAACGACCAATTTCTAATAGTATCATTTCATCTCAACAAGCCATAACATGTTCACCTATGTCAGCAGCAACGGCAGCCATGATTGGTTTTATGGCAACTATTGATGTATCTTTTTCAAAATTATTAATGATAACGATTCCAGCAACTCTTGTTGGAGTAATAGCAAGTTCTGTTTTAACAATAAAAAAGGGCAAAGAACTTCACCAAGATCCTGAATATATAAGACGGTTGGAAGAAGGTTTTATCAAGAAGTTTGAGAGGAAAGAAATTAAGGATATAGCGAATTCTCAAAAATGGTCTGTTTTAATTTTCTTACTTGCTGTGGTTTCTGTTATTGTTTTGGGATTATTTACAGGTTTACGACCTTCTTGGGTAATTGAGGGAAAAGTTACTCCATTATCAATGCCATATACTATTGAGATTATCATGTTGACCTGTGCAGCTCTAATAATAATAGTATGTAAGCCGAAAATTGAAGAAATCTTAAGTGGCTCTATCTTTAAAGCAGGTGCTTTAGCTATAGTTTGTGCTTTTGGTTTAGCTTGGATGAGTAATACTTTTATATTAGCACATCAGGAATTTGTCGAAGAGAATGTAGCTCAAATTGTCAACAGATATCCATGGCTATTTGCAGTTGTTGTATTCGCAGTAGCTGCCTTGATAACAAGCCAAGGAGCGACAACGCTCATCATGATTCCTATTGCCATAGGATTAAATCTACCTCCAGCAATAATAATAGGTGCATGGATGGCGGTTAACGCGAACTATTTTCTACCTGTTTCAGCTCAAACGTTAGCAGCAATATCCTTTGATACAGCGGGTACTACAAAGATTGGTAAGTATGTCCTTAACCACAGCTTTATGGTTCCTGGATTAATAAACACTATAATATCAGTAATTGTAGCCACAATTTTAGGAAGTATTATTCTATAAAGGGAGTGTATTTATGAAGATAGATAGAATAGCACCTGGTAATTATCACTTTAAGAGATACACGATTGATTATTTTTTGGATTCTGTAAGTGAGTTAGGTTTTAAATATATTGAATTATGGGCTTCAGGTCCTCATTTTCATCTTGATTATTTTACTTTGAACGACATTAAGGAGCTGAAGAAAAAAATTGATTATAGGAATCTGAAAGTGGATTGTTTAACTCCAGAACAAGCTGTCTATCCAATTAGCATAAGTCACCCCGATAAACAATACAGACAGAATAGTATTGATTTTTTTAAGAGACATATTGAAGCAGCTACAGTATTAGATTGTAAAAAAGTGTTAGTAACAACAGGTATTGCATATCTTGATATACCTATTATTCAGCAATGGGAATGGTGTAGACAATCTTTAGAAGCTATTTCTAAAGCGGCGGAAAACGAAGGAGTCACTTTAGTTCTTGAAGCATTTACAAAGTATTCAACACATGTATTTAATACTTCTTCACATATTGTAAAAATGATTGAAGAGGTGGGGAGTCATGCATTAAAGGGACTTATAGATATCGATGTAGTCGCTTCAACAGGTGAGGAATCGATTGACAGTTTCATTGATACATTAGGTGACAATCTGCATCACGTCCATTTTGTAGATGGTAATCCTGGTGGACATTTAGTGCCAGGCGATGGAAGCTTAAATATGCAACATGCACTGGAGAAAATAGCATCAACAAGTTATCAGGGGTGCCTTGGTCTTGAGTTTCTTGATCGAAGGTACTTCTTAGAACCCGAGAAAGCCTTAATTAAGACGATAAAATGGCTAGAAGATAATAACAATGAGGCAAAGCAATGACTATAATTGACGTACACGCCCATCCTTCCCTGTATAGCCCTATTAGTGAGAGTGAAGAACGTCTGAATTTTAGAATGAAGGAAATGGGTCTAGGCTTGATGAGTCCATCAGATCTCACTGTCATAGATAAGCAAAATGATCTTGCGAAAATCAGTAAAACAATATTACTTCCTTTAGACACAACGACAACAACAGGTGATACCCTTATTTCTAATGATGAAATTAAGAAGCTGGTTTATTTAAGACCAGAAAGATTTATCGGTTTTGCAAGTGTTGATCCGAATAGAGCTGATGCTCTAGAAGTATTGGAGCATGCTTTTGGCACACTTGGTTTGAGTGGTTTAAAACTTAACCCAGCGAAACAACAATTTTCACCTGATCATCCAGATTATTACCCCATATATGAAAAATGTTTGCAATATGATAAGCCTATCATGTTTCACGCGGGTTTTTCCTGGGATAAAAATTCGATATCCGAGTTTGCTCATCCTTTTAGATTTGAAAGAATTGCAATTAAGTACCCCAAGTTAAGAATGTGCTTAGCTCATTTTGGGTGGCCATTTGTAAAAGAAACAGCGATACTACTCGTAAAATACCCTAATGTTTACACTGATACATCAATGCTTTACATGGATAGTCCTGAGCTGTTCTTTGAACAGGTGTTCACAAGAGACATGGGGAAATACTGGTTAGATCATAACTTTCCGGATAAAGTAATGTTTGGCTCTAATACTCCTAGATTTAGACCCATTAGAATTTTGCGCGGCCTAGAGAAAGTATATATGTCTGAAAAAACTCGCTCAAAGGTTCTTTATAAAAATGCTATGCGATTCTTGGGGGAAAAGGGGGATATTGATGAAAACAGAGCTACTGATTAAACATCTTTGTTCTGATATGGAAACACAATTAATCAAAATCACCGAAGAAGTAAAAAAAGCAGTCTCTAATAGTTCGATTGAAAATGGTGTTGTGTTTATTATTTGCTCTCATACGACTTGCGGAATTACAATAAATGAAAGTTTGGAATGCGTAGAAACGGATATCCTTGACTTTTTGGATACTATAGTCCCAGTAGATTCTCCTTATACTCACGCACATTTTTTAATGTCTTATGGCACGACGAGTGGAAATTCACCGGGGCATTTAAAACAGATGATTGTGGGCAATAATTGTGTATTACCAATAAAAAATCGAAAGCTGGTTCTAGGTCATGCTCAGGACATCTATTTCGCAGAATTTGATGGAATAAAAAATAGAAAATATTTTATTCAATTATTGGGTGAATAAAATGAAGAAACAGGAAAAGGTATTGGCAATAGGTGATAACTGTGTAGATATTTATTTAAAAGAGAAAACTTTTTACGCTACAGGAAATGCTGTTGACTTTGCGATCAACTTAAAGAAACAAGGTATAGATGTTTCTTTAATAACTGTTTTTAGTAATGATATATTTGGTGAATTCATAAAAAAGACCTTACAAGAGAACGGCGTCGATATTAGCAATTCATACAACAAAGATGAGCCAACTGCTATGGCAAAGATGAAACTTATCAATAATGATAGATTTCACGAGTCTTTCTATGAAAACGTATTAGCTGATTTTAAACTACCTGGATCTATCTCTAAAATTATAGAGAATTCTAGTATTATCTACTCAGAAAAGCGTTCAAAGATTTATAGATATTTAGATTCAATTTATGATCAAAATAAGATTTGGATTCATGATTTTTCAAAAAGGTTAGATGATGAATTAAATGATAAAATTCTCCCGTACATGAATTATTCCTTCTTTTCATATGAAAAGAAGGATGAAAGAATCAAAGAATTTCTGAAAATCACTCAATCAAAAACAAAGAATGGTGTTGTAATAGCGATGTTAGGGGAAGATGGCAGTTTAGCTTATGATGGCAATTCGTTTACTTATGAAAAAGCAAAGACTTCTCACATTGTTAATACTGTCGGTGCAGGAGATTCCTATATATCTGGCTTTATTTCAGGAATTTACAATGATAGGAGTTTGCAAGAGTGTATGGAAATAGGTACTAATATTGCGTCAGAAACTATATCTAAGTTTGAACCATATTAAACGTGAATTTAGTCTTCGTAACAGGAAATACCTTCTTTTTTCCGGAAACCTTTAGGTACGTGATGTGTATACGAGACTGGGACAAAAACATCTCTAAGATGGAAAAACCGGTGAAATTTTACGACAAGTAAAATTTCATCGGTTTTGATTATTTTTACAATAAAAATAAGGACAACTTCTGATGAAATTAAGTTACCACACAAAATTTAATCAGAAAGAAGTATCCTTATGTCTAAAGATTATACTTTCCTTTAACCACGCTTCTTCTTTTTCAATATAAATAAAGGAATTTTTATAAATACTTCTTTTTACTTTTTTCATCGTATTGGTTTCACGCTCTCCTCTTCTGTATTAGCATTTCATTCCTCCTTAAAAGCATCAATAATTATTAAGTATTCCCATAATAATTCATTAATTCTAATAAAAGTGTAAATAAATTGCAAAAGTTGTTAATGCAATTGTCACATTTTAGTACTATTTTTGAATTGTATTCCAAAAGAAATGAAGTTATAATGTACTCATAACTACCATATTAGTATATTAATATGTTTTGGAGGAGGCGATTATTGAAATTAATGAAAAGGAATGACATTTCCCCCTCCTTTTTATATACTAAAAAAATATAAAAAGGAGAAGAGGGTCCCTCATGTCAAATAATAGTGCGAAAGTATTTGCTTATAACCAATTGAAAGATGAAATTTTAAAATTAAAGCTTATACCTGGTACAAAGATCAGTGAAAAAATCATGTCAGATGAATTGCAAGTCAGTAGAACACCTATTAGAGAAGCATTTATAAGATTAGCGCAAGAAGAGTTATTAACGATTGTTCCGCAGAGTGGTACATTTGTCTCTCTAATTAACCTTAGCCTTGCCGAAGAAGCGCGCTTTGTTCGTGAGATAATTGAGACAAATATCGTTGGTCTATGTTGTGAGAATATAACTGATGAAATTTCCCTGAAGTTAGAAATGAACTTAAAGATGCAGGAAATGCTGGCAAGCAATGAAGTAGGAAAACAGGAAAAAGAAAAATTCTTCGATTTGGATGAAAGTTTTCATAAGGAACTTTTTATTTGCTGTGGCAAAGAGCGAACTTGGAAAATGATTCAAGATATGGCTGGCCATTTGAATAGATTTCGCTTATTAAGATTAAAAGACATAAAGGATTTAGACTGGGAAATATTAATTAGTCATCATAAAGAAATTTATGAAGCAATCTTAGAAGGAAATCGGACAAAAGCAGAACAATTAATGTCTGATCATATGAGATTAATGCTTTCTGAAAAAGGTGTTTTATTACAAGAGTTTCCTGAATATTTTTATCCGCAGCAATACTAATGGAAAAAGTATGATGGTGCGACAAAGGAGGAAAACAAAATATGCAAATGACGTTTCGATGGTATGGAGAAGGGAATGACACCATCACTTTAAAACAAATACGCCAAATTCCAGGGGTTAAAGGGCTAGTGTGGGCTCTGCATGATGTACCAGTTGGAGAAGTTTGGCCAGTGGAGCGTATTGCGGAAGTAGTAAATCAGGCAAAGGAGTATGGCTTTCATACAGATGTTGTTGAAAGCGTTAATATTCACGAAGATATAAAACTAGGATTAAATTCCAGACAGCAATATATTGATGCATATAAACAAACATTAAAGAATCTTAGTCAATTTGGCGTAAAAGTAGTATGTTATAACTTTATGCCTGTCTTTGATTGGCTGCGTACAGATTTATTTAAAGAAACAGAAGATGGCAGTACGGCATTGTATTTTGATGCTACAAAAGTCATTTCTCTTACACCTGAGCAAGTAGTAAAAAACATGGAAGAAAATACAAAAGAGTTAACGCTGCCTGGATGGGAACCAGAGAGACTAAAAGATTTACAGCATTTATTTACTTTATATAAAGATGTATCAGAAGTGGATTTGTTCGATAATTTGGTGTATTTTCTAGAAGAAATTACTCCTGTTGCAGAGCAATATGGAATTAAAATGGCTATTCATCCGGATGATCCGCCTTTTTCTATCTTTGGGTTGCCGCGGATTGTCAAAAACAGAGAAGATATCGAACGGATTTTAACTAGTGTAGACAGTCCAGCTAACTGTTTAACTTTTTGCTCCGGCTCACTTGGAGCAAATTCAAGTAATGACTTAGTTGATATTGTGAAATCATTCACTAAGAGAATCCCTTTTGCCCATATTAGAAATGTTAAACGTTTTGAAGATGGTAGTTTTATAGAAACTTCTCATCATGTGGAGGATGGATCTGTACCTATTACTGAAATTGTTAATGGATTATATGAAAACGGTTTCTGTGGGTATGTTCGACCAGATCATGGGAGACATATTTGGGATGAAGTATGCAGGCCGGGATATGGGTTATATGATCGCGCGTTAGGGGTAATGTACTTATTAGGAGCTTGGGATACAAACAAAATTTTAACAAAAGAGAAAATGCAAAAAATATAAAGAAAAGATAATAGGAAAAGGAGAGGTTCCTGGTACTTTCTTTTTTCCTATTATGCTTTCAGATAAATGAAAACGTTTTACCTATATTCGTATTGATAATAAAAATAGGAGGCGTTAGAAATGGGAAAAAAACAAAAAGACGTTACGCTTGCAAGGAGTATTGGATACGGCTTAACAGACATGATGGGTGGAGGGGCTTTTACCATTATAGGCGCATGGCTTTTGTTCTTTTATACAAGTTATGCTGGTTTGACGCCAGTTGAAGGTGCTTCTATTATTGCGATTGCTCGTATAGTAGATGCAGTCGTCAGTTTATTTATGGGAAGCTTTTCAGATAACTTTTTAAAATTTAAGTTAGGAAGAAAATTTGGACGGCGAAGATTTTTCTTATTGATTGGTTCACCACTTATGCTTGTATATGTATTACTCTGGACTTCGGGAATGAATTATTTATATTATCTCCTTACTTATTTAGCATTTGAAATTATTGCAGCGATGGTTTTAATTCCATGGGAAACACTCCCTTCTGAAATGACAACTGACTTTAATAAACGAACGAAATTATCAACTGCTAGAATGTTTATCTCAGGACTTGGAACCTTTTTAGCAACATTTATACCTGGACAGCTCTTTAGTATTTTAGGACAAGATAATTCCCTTGCTTTCTTCATTAATGGTGCTTTTTTTGCAGTTGTTTTTGCTATATGTGTGTATATTTCTTTCCGTTCTACATGGGAACGAGAAGTTTCGCCTGAAGAATTACAGATACTGATGAGCCAGAAGAAAGAACGAAAAAATGGTTTAAAGGTAGTGATACAAACGTTTGTGGATTTTGCTTCCACTTTCAGGGTGAAAAGCTTTCGTAAACATTTATTAATTTATATTTGTTCGATGACAGCGAAAGATGCTTTTAACGCAGTATTTGTATTCTTTTGTGTATACGCTTTAAATAGTACTTCCACTGTAGCAGCGAATCTACTTTCATTTAGTATTATTGGGCTCCCTGGAGCTATTCTTTATGGATTTTTAATGATTAAAATTGGACCAGCAAATTTATTTAAAATATCGTATTCTACCATGATTTTATGTTTATTAGGATATGGGGCGGTTTATTTATATCATCCTAGTAATTTAATCCTAGTGTTAGGGGTTATTTCCTTCTTTTATCAAATTGGAAGAAGTATGCTGGAATTCATTCCTTGGAATGTATTTCCATTTATTCCAGATGTAGATGAAATGATTACGAGGAAAAGAAGAGAAGGAATTTTTGCTTCTGTAATGACGTTCTTTAGAAAGTCTTCTGTAGCGCTTGCCACCTTTTTAGTTGGAGCCATCTTAGAGGCAGGGGGATTTGTACAAGGCTCGGCAACGCAGCCACAGAGTGCTGTTCATACTATAATGTCTATCATGATTATTGGGGTAGGTCTTCTGCTTTTTATTTCATTAATTACAGCATTCACCTTTAAATTAAATAAAGAAACGCATGGTGTTCTTGTAGAGGAAATTGAACGTTTAAAGAACAACGGTTTAAAAAAGGATGTAGATCCAAAAACGAAGAAAGTGGTCGAATCTTTAACAGGTTATTCCTATGAAAAGCTTTGGGGTGGAAAGACAGATGAGGCTTTAACACAAGTGAAGATTAATTAAGAGGAGGATAACAAAATGAAGGGTTTTATGGATAAAGATTTTTTATTACAGACAGAAACAGCGAAAAAATTATTTCATGATTATGCGGCAACAATGCCAATCTATGATTATCATTGTCATTTAGAGCCAAAGGAAATTTATGAGAATCGAAGGTATGAAAATATTACAGAGCTGTGGCTAGAAGGGGACCATTATAAATGGCGTGCCATGCGTGCTAATGGCATAGATGAATTCTATATAACTGGAGATGCAGATGATTACAGTAAGTTTGAGAAATGGGCTGAGACCGTAGAAAGGTTAATTGGAAATCCACTTTATCATTGGACGCATTTAGAGTTAAAACAATATTTTGGAGTGGAAGCAATTCTAAAAAAAACGTCAGCAAAGGAAATATGGGAAATTTGTAATCGCAAAATACAGAGTCCAGATTTTTCAGCAAGAAGCTTAATTGAAAGGTCAAATGTAGCTCTTATTGGTACTACAGATGATCCGATTGATGATTTAGTTTTTCATAAGTTATTACAGGAAGACAAAACTTTTTCGCCAACTGTTTTACCAGCATTTCGTCCAGATCACCTAATGGCAATTCAAAGCAATTATTGGGCAGAATATGTTGGAAAACTAAGCAATCTTACAGGAGTGGAAATAACGAGTTATAGCACTTTGATGGAGGCAATAGATCATAGGATAGAGTATTTTCATGGGATTGGCTGCAAATTGTCTGACCATAGTTTAGAAATGGTTGTATATGAACCAGCAACGATGGAAGAGTTAAATATGATTGTAAAAAAAGCGTTGACTGGTGAGGCTATTACTCAAAAAGAAAATAATCAGTTTTTGACTAGTTTACTTGTTAGCCTTGGTAAAGCATATAGCCAAAGAGGATGGGTGATGCAATATCATATCGGAGCATTAAGAAGTGCGAACTCTCGTTTATTTCAATCAATTGGTGCAAATATAGGCTGTGATTCGATGCAAGATAGTCCTATTGCTATTCCATTAGCGAAATTATTAGATGAGCTGGATCGAGATGACAACCTCCCTAAGACCATTCTGTATGGATTAAATCCGAATGCTAATGAAGTTTTAGCAACAATGGCTGGGAATTTCCAAGAAGGTGGAATTCCATCCAAAGTACAATTTGGATCTGGCTGGTGGTTTAATGATCATATCGAAGGTATGGTAGCACAAATGAAAACACTTGGAAACCAAGGGCTATTATCGAGATTTATTGGAATGCTGACAGATTCACGCAGTTTTTTATCTTATAGCCGTCATGAGTATTTTAGAAGAATTCTATGTAATCTAATAGGGAATTGGGTGGAAAATGGAGAGTACCCAAATGATATAGAATGGCTCGGGCAAATTGTTCAAGATATATCTTATTATAATGCTCGGCGCTATTTTGATTTTCAGTTAAAAATGGATTACTGAATCGATGCAAATAAAAATAAAGAAGGCGAAGAATGTTGTTATTACTAGATAAAGAGGCTATTCAATCCAAGAAAGATAGTTTTTCAAGAATTGGAATAAAAACACCTAATTATGATTATAGAGAAATATGGGAAGAGACAAAGAAAGAACCTATTTGGTTACATATAGGGGGTGGGAATTTATTTAGAGCTTTTCATTCGGTATTACAGCAGCATTTAATTGAAAAACAAAAAACAAAAAAAGGAATAATCGTTGTATCTACCATGGATGATGGATTAATCGAAAAAATTTACCATCCATATGATAACTTAAGTCTAAATGTAGTAATGAAAAGTAACGGTACGCTAGATATGGAAGTCATTGCAAGTGTGGCGGAAAGTATAGCTGCCTATAGTAATAATTATTCGTGGCAGCGTCTGATAGAGATATTTACAACTTCATCCTTACAATTCATTACTTTATCGATTACAGAAAAAGGGTATGAATTAAGAGATATAAAAGGAAATCTTCAACCAACTATAATAACAGAATTAGAACAAGGACTTTATCAACCAAAACATACGATGGTTATGTTAACTTCGCTGTTGAATGAGCGATATAAGGCTGGAAAGATACCTTTAGCATTAGTCAGCACAGATAATTTCTCCCATAATGGAGATAAGCTGAAAGATGCTATTCTCACGGTTGCTGCTTATTGGCAAAAAAGAGGGGTTGTGGACAAAGGATTTATTGAATATCTAACAGATCAAACAAAAATTACTTTCCCATGGACCATGATAGATAAGATTACGCCACTTCCTTCTGTTACAGTAAAAGAAAAGTTATCTGATCTTGGTTATGGAAGTACAGAATTGATTAAGATAAGAGAAAATGGTCCAGCTATTGCTCCATTTGTGAATACCGAAGAAAGTGAATATTTGGTTATGGAAGATTGTTTTCCAAATGGAAGACCAACATTAGAAGAAGTAGGTGTATTCTTTACAAATAGAGATACAGTGGATCAAATTGAAAGAATGAAGGTATGTACGTGTTTGAACCCTCTTCATACTGCATTGGCTATATTTGGCTGTTTACTAGGATATACTTCCATTGCGGATGAAATGAAAGACAACGATCTTAAAAGTTTAGTAGAGAAAATAGGCTATGAAGAGGGGATGAAAGTCGTAACTAATCCCGGAATTATTCATCCAATGCAGTTTATAAAGGAAGTAATAGAAGTACGTTTCCCCAACCCAAACAATCCAGATACACCACAGAGAATAGCAGCTGACACCTCTCAGAAACTAGCTATTCGTTTTGGAGAAACTATTAAATTATATGTAAAAAGAGATGACTTGGATGTTGAGGATTTACACTTTATCCCACTAACGATTGCTGCCTGGTGTCGATATTTGATGGGGATTAATGATGGTGGTAAGGAAATGTCGTTAAGTCCTGACCCTTTATTAGAGGAATTACAAAAGCAAATAAAAAAAATAAAGTTTGGCAGCCCTGGCTCAGTAGGAAATTACTTACAGCCAATTCTATCAAATGAGCGAATATTTGGTAGCAATTTATATGCAATAGGGTTAGGAGACAAAGTAGAGCTGTTTTTTAAACAATTCATACAGGGATTAGGAGCTGTTAGAAAAACACTTCATAATCAAATAAGTTTAAAAGCTTGATGCATAACGCCGTGAAAAAATTATCGAAAGTGTAGGAAAAGAAAAAGAAGAGGCACAACTAAACCGGCACTATGTCAAGGACACAATAAAAAAGAGATTAAGCAAAGAGAAGTATAAAATTTGAAAGATGGATTGAAATGGCATTTAAGTAGGGAATAAAAAATTAACTTTTCTAAAAAGAAAGCGTTGACATATTTTGCAAGACGTGATAAATTACAGATATCAAATAACAAAACTTAAAAGTTCCGTGAAGGAATGTTACCTTAAGTGGGCATAACCTGAACTGACTAGAAAAACATGCTATTGTTTTGCGTGTATTTTAGTCAGGTCAGGTTTTTTTATTTGTAAAAACCAAATTCCATAGCTGAAGGAAGGGTAAAAAAATGAAATATGAGCAATTAGCAAAAGATATCATTGCGAATGTAGGTGGAAAAGAAAACGTTTCCAGTGTTGTGCACTGTATTACACGTCTCCGCTTTAAGCTTAAAGATGAAAGTAAAGCGAATACAGAAGTCCTAAAAAATATGGATGATGTTGTAACTGTCATGAAAAGCGGCGGTCAATACCAAGTCGTTATCGGCAACCATGTTCCAGATGTATACAAAGCAGTTGTTTCAGTAGGAGGTTTCCAGAGCCAGCAGCCTGTAGAGGAAGAGGAAGGTTCTAAAGGTTCACTTTTCAATCGATTTATCGACATGATTTCAAGTATTTTTACGCCAGTTCTTGGTGTTTTAGCAGCTTCAGGGATGATTAAAGGGTTTAATGCACTATTTCTATCAACAAAATTGTTAACAGAATCATCTGGTACTTATCAAATTTTAAATGCCACAGGTGACGCACTATTTTATTTCTTACCAATCTTCTTAGGATATACTGCGATTAAGAAATTTGGAGGAACACCGTTTATTGGAATGGCGATAGGGGCTGCATTAGTTTATCCAACCTTATCCACTTTAACGACGGGTGATCCATTATATACTTTGTTTGGAGGTACATTATTTGAATCGCCGATCCATGTTACGTTTTTAGGGATACCAGTAATTTTAATGAGTTATTCTTCTTCGGTTATCCCAATTATTTTATCGACATTCTTTGCATCTAAAGTAGAGAAATGGCTAAGAAATGTCATTCCTGATGTAGTGAAAACATTTATCGTGCCATTATTTACATTAGTGATTGTAGTTCCAGTCACATTTCTTGTTATTGGGCCTATTGCAACATGGGCAAGTACATTAATCGGTCAAGGATCTTTATTCTTATATAATTTAAGTCCCGCTATTGCAGGTTTATTGATTGGTGGATTCTGGCAAGTGCTTGTTATTTTCGGTCTTCATTGGGGATTAGTGCCAATTGCTATTAACAATGTAGCGACACTTGGCTATGATACGATTTTATCTCCCGTCTTCGCAGCGTCTTTTGCACAGATCGGGGCAGTTCTTGCAATTTTGATCAAAACAAAAAATCAAAAGTTAAAAACATTGAGTTATCCAGCGTTTATTTCCGGTATCTTTGGTGTAACGGAGCCAGCTATTTACGGAATTACCTTACCTTTAAAGAAACCATTTATTATTAGCTGTATTGGTGCAGGTATTGGTGGTGCTATTGCCGGGTTAACAGATGTAAAGGGTTACATCGTTGGTGGTCTTGGAATTTTTGGTATTCCTTCTTATATTACACCTGAGGGAATCAATATGAACTTATGGGGAGCACTTATTTCCATCATTGTTGGCTTTATCGTAGCGTTCTTATTGACATTGTTCTTTGGCGGCATTAACAAAGGCCAAAATTCAACAGGAAATACTACAGCATCGAACCAAGTAGCAGCAACAAAGGTAGAAAAAGAGGAAGTGTTAAGCCCCCTAAAGGGCGAGGTAAAACCTTTATCAGAAGTTAAAGATGAAGCATTCGCATCTGGTGCACTTGGCCATGGAATTGCTATTGAACCGAGTGAAGGGAAATTATATGCTCCTGCTGATGGGACGGTTTCTGCTTTATTTCCGACGAAACATGCAATTGGGATTACAACAGATACTGGTGCCGATATTTTGATTCATATCGGAATGGATACTGTGCAATTAGAAGGCCAGCATTTTACTGTACACACCACACAAGGTGAGTTAGTGAAAAAAGGACAATTGCTTATTGAATTTGATATAGATGAAATAGCTAATTCCGGCAAGCCTTTAACGACACCAATTGTGATTACAAATTATAGAGAGTTTCATTTAGAGGTAACAGATAAAAAACAGATTCAACAAGGAGATTCTTTATTCCACCTCGAAACTAAGTAAAAATAAGCAAGAATTATGAGAAAGGATGAGACATTATGGCATTTCCAAAAGGTTTTCTATGGGGCGGTGCAATTGCCGCTAATCAAGCAGAAGGAGCCTATTTAGAGGATGGGAAGGGCTTAACTACGGTTGATTTATTGCCAACTGGTAATAAAAGATTTGAAATTATGATGGGCAAGCTTCCTTCTTATCAACCACTGGAAGGGGAATTTTATCCTTCGCATGAAGCGATTGACTTCTATCATCGTTATAAAGAAGATATTGCTCTATTTGCAGAAATGGGATTTAAAGCATTGCGCTTATCGATTTCATGGGCTAGAATTTTTCCAAATGGAGATGACGTTGCTCCAAATGAAGCGGGATTGAAATTTTATGATAATGTTTTCGATGAGCTCTTAAAATATGGAATCGAGCCAGTCGTAACCATTGCTCATTTTGATGTACCAATAAATTTAGTAAAGAATTATGGCAGCTGGAAAAATCGTAAATTAGTCGATTTCTTTGAAAAATATGCAACTACCTTATTTGAGCGATATAAGGATAAAGTGAAATATTGGATGACCTTTAATGAAATCAATATGCTTTTACATTTACCGTTTGTTGGAGCAGGTTTGGTATTTGAAGAAGGAGAAGATAAGCTTCAAGTGAAATATCAAGCAGCCCATCATCAATTGGTTGCTAGCAGCTTAGCTGTAAAGGCTGGACATGAGATTAATCCTGATATGAAAATTGGCTGCATGCTGGCGGCGGGTCAAACATATCCATATTCCTGTAATCCAGATGATGTCTTGGATGCAATGGAAAAAGATAGAGATTCTTTCTTTTTCATAGACGTTCAATCTCGTGGGAAATATCCTGGCTATGCGAAAAGGTTTTTCCGAGATAAGAATTTAAAGATTGAAATGGAAGAGCAGGATGAAGCGTTATTAGAGAAGTATACGGTTGACTATATAGGCTTTAGTTATTATGCAAGTCGTACGACAAGTACAAATCCAGAGGTCAATAAGCAGACTTCGGGCAATGTGTTTGGCTCTATTGAAAATCCATACTTGGAAAAGTCGGAATGGGGTTGGACGATTGATCCTAAAGGTTTCCGTATCACTGCAAATCAATTGTATGATCGCTATCAAAAGCCACTATTTGTAGTAGAAAATGGGTTAGGTGCTGTCGACATTCCTTCGGAAGATGGAGAGGTAAAGGATGATTATCGGATAGATTATCTACGAAAGCATGTGTTAGAAATGTCTGAGGCCATAGAGGATGGTGTAGAAATGATCGGATATACGAGCTGGGGGCCAATTGATATTGTAAGTGCCTCTACTGGTGAAATGAAAAAACGCTATGGCTATATTTATGTAGATAAAGATAACGAAGGGAACGGAACATTAGAGCGATCAAAGAAAAAAAGCTTTGATTGGTATAAAGAGGTTATAGCCTCCAATGGAGAGAATGTATAATTGGAAATAGGAAAGTTGATTTTTCAGCTTTCCTTCTTTCCTATTTTTAAACCATTATCACGATCACTTATCCATGATAAGGAAAAAAAGCCATATTAAACTACAGGTGGTCAAATGAAAATAGAAAAAGTATATAACAATAATGTAATTGCTGCGTTTAATGAACAAGACGAAGAATTAGTAGTAATGGGTAGAGGTATAGCTTTTCAAAAGAAGCCTGGTGATTTAGTGGAAGAAGCAAAAATAGAAAAAGTATTTGCTTTGAAAAATAATGATATGTCGGAAAAGTTTAAAACACTTTTATATGAAGTACCTGTTGAATATATCGAAATCACAGAGGAAGTCATTAAGATTGCTAGCAGCAGGCTAGGCAGAAAGTTAAATGATAGTTTTTATATCTCTTTAACCGATCATTTGCATTTTGCTGTTCAGAGAATCCAAAAGGGGTTTGAAATTAAGAACGCTTTATTATGGGAAATAAAAAGGTTTTATAAGGAAGAGTTTGCTATTGGATTAGAGACCATTCAACTAATGAAAGAGAAATTAGGCATTGAGCTGCCAGAAGATGAAGCTGGTTTTATTGCAATGCATCTAGTTAATTCAGACCTGAGTCAAGAAATGCCTAATATTGCAAACATCACAAAGGTTATGCAAAATATATTAAATATTGTTAAATACCATTATAAGATGGAATTTGATGAGGACTCTTTAAACTATTTTCGATTTCTTACTCATTTGAAGTTCTTTGCACAAAGGCTCTATAGCAAGACATACATGGATGATGATGATCCATATCTATTCGAAATGGTGAAACATAAGCATAGAGAAGCCTTTAGATGCACGGAAAAAATAAATGAATATATTGAAAGTCAATTCAATTATTCTTTAACAGATAATGAAAAGTTATATTTAGCTATTCATATACAAAGAGTTGTTAATCGTTAGTTATTCCATTAGTGATCCAAATATAACCATCAGTGCGGAGGAAGAACCTCCCGCTGATAGAAGTTTTAATTATTGAAGATAAGTTAAATCATTTAGGCTTTGTTCAAGTAAAATATTGTTTAGAAAGTATTTATTTTTTGCCAAAACGATTCATTGAACAAAGCCTTAAATGAAGAAGGGATAGAATTTTATATGATAAATGATTACTGTGTAATCGATCGATCTGTAATATCTTTTTCCTCTGCTTGTTCCTCTATGGTGTCTTCTTGTACTTTCTCGTATTCTTTTCTTACTTCTCCGCAAGTGATGCATATACCACTGTAATAATAATTATATTTATGATATTTTCGTATCTTACAAATAAGGGAACCCAATAACATACATAACAACTCCTTTACCTATTCCATTCTACAGTACAAGTGAATTTTGTTCGGTTAAATAACCGTTACGAACCTACCAAATTCATGACAAACATGTCTACTTTATCTTTTTTATGACAAACCTCCAAAAAAAATTACAAATCAGAAGAGAAAAGGTATAGAAAGAAAAAGGATAATAAGGAGTTGCTAAAAGAAGAAACTTTTTCATGTTTTATATCGTAAAAGGGGTAGTTGTAATATAACTGTAAATGAATATACGTACAATTACCTAGATAATGCTGTAAAATAATAGGTATCGATAGTTGGAAGAATTTGAATGTAAAAAAGGAGAGGTTCTTTGTGGGGGTTATGCTAAGCAAGGGTCAAAAGATAGATTTGACAAAATCACATCCTGGGTTAAGGAATGTAGTAATTGGTTTAGGCTGGGATATCAATCAGCATGGTGCCAACTATGATTTAGATGCGTCAGCTTTTTTGTTGGGCGATAATCATAAAGTATGGAGTGATAATGATTTTATATTTTATAATAATCCAACTGGTCCTAATGGATCGGTAGTATATAGTGGAGATAACCGGAGCGGGCATGGCAGAATGGACGATGAACAAATTCGAGTGGATTTATCCCAAGTACCTTCCACTATTCAACGCATTGCTTTTACCATTACCATTCATGACGCTTATAATAAAGGACAAAATTTTGGACAAATATCTAATGCCTATGTCAGAGTATTTAATGAGGGAGATCAAGTAGAACTTCTTCGTTTTAATCTTGGAAGAGATTATACAGTTGAAACTGCTATTGTTGCTGCAGAGCTATACCGACATCACGGAGAATGGAAATTTAATGCTGTCGGAAGTGGCTTTCAAGGTGGGTTAGCTGCCTTATGCCGCAATTTTGGAGTAACAGTTGATGATGAACCCCAAGCACCTGCCTATCCTAATGATTCTATCCAACAAGCTTATCAAGAACCTAATAGGCCTTACTACCAGTCATTTGAAACGCAAACTTATCCGGCTTCAAGTAGCGGGGCTTATCAGCCAAACTGGCAACAGTCTTATACTAATAGAAATCCACAAATGTATGGACAAGATGCTGTTAATGACGCTTATTCTAGTGATCATATGCAGTGTATAAGATGTAGAAGTACAAATGTCCGTACCGGCGAAAAAGGCTTCGGAATTGGCAAAGCGGCAATTGGAGGATTGATTTTAGGACCTGTCGGTTTATTAGGTGGATTTATCGGAAAAGGACAGCTGAAAATAACTTGCAATAGTTGTGGCTATAGTTGGTCTCCATCTCAGACGGATTATGCTGAATGGGGAAGGCAGCAGAAACAAAGAGCTAGAGATCTCTTTATGCGCTATAAAAATCCAGATGTACTTGACGCTGTTGTCGCTGCATGTGCATTAGTAGGAATGGCTGATGGAAGGCTAGACCATGCAGAAGAACAAAAAATGATGGAGTTTATCCATCAAAGTGAGGAATTACGTGTTTTTGATACAAATAAAGTAATTCAGCAATTTAATTACTTTGTCCGAAAAATAGAATATGATCAAATTATTGGTAGAGCTGAAAGCTTTCGAGCACTAGGAAAAGTTCGTTCAAAGCCAGAGATTGCTAGACTTGTAGCTCGGTATTGTATTGCGATTGGATATGCAGATGGTCATTTCGATCAAAGGGAAAAACAAGTGGTGACAGAAATTTGTCGAGAATTAGGTTTAAATCCACAGGAATTTTTATCTTAAAAAATGGCAATGCTAGATATAGAAGCTAGATGAAAAGAATCGATTGGTTACTAGTAAGAAAATGATTGCTTAGTTGAAAGATAGGGTCGTAACAATCACATAAACTAGCAAGTTACTAGAAATGCAACAGGAGGAGAAGAATGGCAGGAAATCATAGTTTGGTAATTAACAGAATAATCGGTAATATCGAAAAGGTGATGATTGGGAAAAGGGATGTAGCAGAACTGAGTTTAATTGCTTTGCTTGCCCAAGGGCATGTTTTATTGGAAGATGTTCCAGGAGTTGGGAAAACAATGATGGTGCGAGCTTTAGCGAAATCAGTGGGAGCTAATTTTCGTAGAATTCAATTCACTCCAGACCTCTTACCTTCTGATGTAACGGGAGTGTCTATTTATAACCCGAAAGAGCTAGAATTTCAATTCGTGCCAGGACCAATCATGGGAAATATTATTCTAGCTGATGAAATAAATCGGACATCTCCAAAGACTCAGTCAGCTCTTTTGGAAGCGATGGAGGAAAGTAGTGTAACGATTGATGGTGTGACACATCAGTTACAAAAGCCATTCTTTGTTATGGCAACCCAGAACCCAATTGAATATGAAGGAACCTATCCTCTACCAGAAGCACAATTAGATCGCTTCTTATTGAAAATGAATATGGGATATCCAACTGTAGAAGAAGAAATAGAAGTGTTAACTAGAGTCCAAGTAGCAGCGCCAATTGAAAAATTAGAGTCAGTTGTTAGCTTAGATGAGTTACTTACTCTTCAAAATGAAGTAAGACAAGTGTATGTGGATGAGACGATTAAAAAATACATTGTGGAACTCGCTACTGCAACAAGAGAAAATGCGAGTGTTTATCTAGGGGTCAGTCCGAGGGGTTCCATTGCATTAATGAGAGCATCACAAAGCTATGCCTTTATTCAAGGAAGAGATTATGTCATCCCAGATGATGTGCAATTCTTAGTAAAAGCTGTTTTTGCTCATCGAATGATTTTAAAATCAGAAACAAAGTTCGATGGGATAACAGCAGAAGAAATTATTAATCGAATTATTGGGCAAGTATCTGTCCCGGTACAAAGGTTAGTGAAGTAATGAAAAGATCTTTGCAAAAATTAAATCGGATTTGGAAATTAATTTTGCTATTTTTATTAATAGTGATGGTATTTTCCTATGCTATGTTTCAAGGTGGGTTTGTAAGCTGGTTTTTATTTTATAGTTTTTTACCATTTGCTTTATATGGTCTTTTTATTGCAGTCTATCCAATGCGGGATTGGCAAGTGAAACGAAAGATTTTGAAATATGAATATAGTGCGAAAGAAGAAATGCATGTAGAAATTGAATTAACGAGAAACTCTTTTTTTCCTGTTTTTTATATGGTGGTGAGAGATTCCTTTAGTTCCACAGTGGGGCAGAAAATAGAAGAAAAGAGAATGCTAATGCCTGGATTAAAGCGGAGACTACGCTTTAATTATACAGTGAAGGAGTTGCCAAGAGGAGAGCATGTATTTGATCAAATCTGTCTCCAATTAGGCGACCCTTTAGGTCTGATTGAGAAGGAGAAGGTCTATATTCAAGTAGAACGGATTCTAGTGTATCCTCCTATTGAAGAAATGATATATAAACCGCTGGAAAATCACTATGAGCAGGGAATGACTTCATCGAAGGAGCGAGTGCAGCGAGATACGACAATGGCAGTTGGTGTGAGAGAGTATCAGCCAGGTGACCGCTTTTCATGGATTAACTGGAAAGCAAGTGCAAGGCGCAATAATATGATGACAAAGGAATTTGAACAAAAGCAGTCGCATGACATTATGATTGTGATGGATTGCCAAGAAAATAAAAGAATGGAAACGACAGTGTCTTTCACCGCTTCTATCATTCGAGCTATTTTAAAAAAAGGTGCGCAAGTAGGCTTATTATCGGTAGATACGGATCGTAAAATTTTTCCAATAAGAGGAGGGGAAAGTCACCAACAATACCTTCTCCATCATTTAGCGAAAGTACGTACTACAAAGGAAATCACATTAGCAGAGGTTTTAGATAATGAAAGTAGTCAATTGCCCCCACAGGCCACTATCATGTTAATTACTTCCCAAGTAACGAGAGAACTTATAGATAAAGCTGGGTGGTTGGCAAGTAAAAGATATAATATTGTGATATTTACCATCACGGGACAAAAGGAAGGTTTATCTAATGAAGAAAGAACATTAAGTGCATTTGCTGGAAAAAAGGGCATTCGAATCATTCCTGTTTCTAAGGGGAGATTTAAAGAGGCTCTTGGAGAGGGGGTGGCATAAATGGGAACACCCTATAGCAAACAACATATCACAATTGCCAATTTTTTATTATATATTTTAGGTTTTTTATTAATTTGTGAATGGCTCGGACCGTTGGAAGCATTAACGAATACAGAGAATGTGATTGTTTTTCACTTATTTCTTGCGTTATCTTTATTGTTAGCCTTTTTCCGGACACCGAGCTGGGTAAGCGGCACATTAAAGACTGTTTATATTATATTTATTCTTCAATATTTATATTATGAGGAATCATTTTTTACTTTTCAATGGATTCAACCTTTTGCAGCCGAATTTATCGATAATTTAGCATTGGTATTTAATACAAAGTGGCCGGAAATGACAAATATGTTTAAAAGCAGTCTCTGTTTCATTTTATTATGGCTGATGGCGTATTTAATTGATTATTGGCTAATTAAGCGAAGAAAGATTTTTACATTCTTTTTGCTGACAATTATTTATATTACCGTATTAGATACTTTTACGATTTATAGTGCTGATGCGGCAATTATTCGTACGGTAATCATAGGTTTTACAGCAATGGGCATGTTAACATTCTTTCGATTAAGTGATAAAGAAGGAGCTAGAAATACTAACAGTTCGATCGTAAAATGGATGATTCCTTTACTTTTATTCGTAATTGGAAGTGCTGGGATTGGCTACTTATCACCAAAGGCAGATCCTATTTGGCCAGATCCTGTTCCTTTTATCCAGACAATGGGGGATAAAGGAGGAGAAGAGGACGGAGATATTCCAGGAAGCGGTGTTCATCGAGTTGGTTATAGTGTCGATGATTCGAGGTTAGGGGGAGACTTTATTGGTGATTCTTCCTTGGTCTTTGTTGCGGAGGTAGAAGAGCCTCATTATTGGAAGGTAGAAACGAAAGATACTTATACCGGAAAAGGCTGGGTCCAATCAGAGGAATCTTTAAAATTAAATCGGGACAACTTTGAAGTATTAGATCAAGGTGGCGAAATTCCTTTTGTCTCTTTTGTAGAAGGGGAAAATGTGAAGCGGACAGAGTCTGAAAGCACCGTGCAATTTACCAATGGCTTTTCTTATTTACTATACCCATTAGGGGTAAAAGAAGTATCTGCTGCTAATTCGTTCATGGAAATTGAAAGTGGGAATGAACGTGGTGTTTTTAATGGATATGTAGAAAGTTACTCGGTTAAATTTGATGTGCCGGAATACAGTCTAAATGCGTTAACAACAGCTGATATGGAAGACTTTATAAGAAATAATCCAGACATGGTGAAACGCTACCTTCAGCTTCCCGATTCATTGCCGCAAAGAGTGAAAGATCTTGCTGTTGATATAACGAAAAATGATGAAAATCTATTTGCAAAGGTACGTGCGATAGAAACTTATTTCTCCTCTAATGGTTTTGCTTATAGTCAAAATAATGTTGCAGTCCCGAATGAGGAAGAGGATTATGTGGATCAATTCTTATTTGAAACAAAGCTGGGTTATTGTGATAACTATTCGACTTCTATGGTTACCCTGCTGCGTTCTATTGGGATTCCCTCAAGATGGGTTAAAGGTTTTACAGAGGGAGAATTTGTAGAAGCGGACGGGGATATTCGCCGCTATGAGGTTACAAATAATAATGCACATTCATGGGTAGAGGTTTATTTTCCAGAAGTAGGCTGGGTTTCCTTTGAGCCAACGCAAGGATTCTCTAATGCGAATACGTATATTAATGATGTGGAAAGCAATCGAAATACTGAGAATAATGAAACACAAACACCAGAGGAAAAGGCACAACAGCCAAAAACGCCAGAACAAAAACCAGAAACTCCAGAGCAAACAATAGAGCAAGCATCACCATCTACAGAAGGATGGGAAAGTTATAAAACTACTGCTAAAGAAAATTGGCAGTGGGTCACTATAGTTCTAGTAATCATCATTACAGCAGGATTAGCAGCCTATAAATTTCGCTATAAATGGCTTCCTTATTATTACATTTGGAAATTCCGAAATACAACAGAGGAAGCTAATTTTCCAAAAGCTTATATGGTGCTGCTGCATCTACTAGAGATAGCCGGACTCCGCAAGAAGGAAGAAATTACCTTAAGAGAGTATGCAAAGCAAATAGATCATATTTATTCAAGTGAAGAAATGAGCCAATTGACTGCTAAATATGAGGAATATCTGTATAAAGGTTATATACAAAAAGAGACTTGGGAAGATGTGAAAGAATTGTGGGAAAATTTAATTAAAAAAACAACAGCTTGACCATCGATTCGACATGTTGTTACAATATTCACATCTATATATAATTCCTTCATATATCCTCGATGATATGGTTCGAGAGTCTCTACCGGGTCGCCTTAAATGATCTGACTATGAAGGCAGATAAGTCTTTGATTTATTTAGCTTTTATGAAGAAGACTAGAATTCTGCCTTCGTTTTTATTTGAGGCGGATTCTAGTCTTTTTTTGTTGGTATTTTATAAAAGGTGGTTGTTTTCTTTCGAAATCAGCTTTTTTGTAAAAAACAAAATCTGATTAAGAGAAAAAGATAAGCATGAATAATGAAGGTATTTGGAAATAGTAAGAAGAGAAATTCAAATAGAGTAGTTGGGGTGAATAGGAATGGGGAAAGCGCATATAGAAGGTCAGGAAATGATCGTTGTCCTAGATTTTGGTAGTCAATATAATCAATTGATTACAAGAAGAATTAGAGAATTTGGAGTATATAGTGAGTTGCATCCACATACCATTACAGCTGAAGAGATTAAGGAATTAAACCCTTCTGGAATCATTTTTTCAGGCGGACCTAATAGTGTATATGATGAAAATGCATTTGGCGTAGATGAAAAAATATTCGATTTAGAACTTCCTATTTTTGGCATTTGTTATGGAATGCAATTGATGACCCAGCATTTTGCCGGAAAAGTGGAAAAAGCAAAGCATCGTGAATATGGAAAAGCAGCAATTAATATTGAAAACAACTCTAAGTTATTCACTGACCTTCCAACAGAACAAATTGTTTGGATGAGCCATGGTGATTTAGTGGTCGAAGCTCCTGCTGGATTTACAATTGATGCAACAAGCGCTTCTTGTCCGATTGCTTCGATGAGTAATGAAGAAAAAGGATTATATGCTGTTCAATTCCACCCAGAAGTACGTCACTCTGTATATGGAAATGAATTATTGAAAAACTTTGTATTCGGTGTTTGTGGCTGCAAAGGTGACTGGTCAATGGAGAACTTCATTGAAATTGAAATGGAAAAAATTCGCCAGACAGTCGGCGACAAGAAAGTTCTTTGCGCCTTAAGTGGTGGAGTAGATTCTTCTGTTGTTGCTGTGTTGATTCATAAAGCTATTGGCGATCAATTAACCTGTATATTTGTAGACCATGGACTTCTTCGCAAAGGCGAAGCGGAAGGGGTAATGAAAACTTTCACAGAAGGCTTTAACATGAATGTCATTAAAGTAGATGCGAAAGAACGTTTTATGTCTAAGTTAGAAGGTGTAAGTGACCCTGAGAAAAAACGAAAAATTATCGGAAATGAATTCATCTATGTGTTTGATGATGAAGCAGCAAAATTAGAAGGAATTGATTTCTTAGCACAAGGTACTCTTTACACAGATATTATTGAAAGTGGTACAGCTACTGCACAAACCATTAAGTCCCATCATAATGTAGGCGGACTTCCTGAAGACATGCAATTCCAATTAATTGAACCTTTAAATACGCTATTTAAAGATGAAGTACGTGCTTTAGGTTCTGAATTAGGAATAGCTGATGATATTGTGTGGAGACAGCCATTCCCGGGCCCAGGTTTAGGGATTCGTGTATTAGGAGCTATTACAGAAGAAAAACTAGAAATCGTCCGTGAATCAGATGCCATTTTACGCGAAGAAATTAAAAAAGCTGGCTTAGAACGCGATGTATGGCAATACTTTACTGTCCTTCCTGATATCCGCAGTGTTGGAGTTATGGGAGATGCACGTACGTATGATTATACAATCGGTATTCGCGCAGTTACTTCTATCGATGGAATGACATCTGACTGGGCAAGACTGCCATGGGATGTACTAGAAGTGATTTCGACAAGAATCGTTAATGAAGTAGCCCATATTAACCGCGTCGTGTATGACATTACTAGTAAGCCGCCTGCGACGATTGAGTGGGAATAAGTTCATTAAATAAATTGATTGGTGGAAGCTTATTCAAGTGCTTTCTACATTAATTAAACTGTAAAAAAGGTTTGAAAATAAATAGTTTCCCACCAAAAGCCCCCCCAATTTTCTTTGGGAGGGCTTTTTATTTTTGGAAGAGAATAAAATGGAAATCCCTAAATATTATCTGTTTTAAACTTTGAGTAAACTATTAAAAAATTTTTAAAAACAATGTATATGTTAATTGGAATAGCACATATTGTATTAATGTAAGCTTTGTATCGTGTTTTATAGCTAAATGTAGTAATTTGAAAAACAAATAAATTCCCACTATCTCCCTGTCATCTTGACGGGAAGGTTAGCATATAATATAATGATCATAAGTGATCGGGCCCATGTTCCTTACGAGGACTGGGCTGTTTTTATGGGGTGAATTAATTGAAACCGTTTAAAACACACAGACAACAGATATCAATACTGAGAGACAGAGGCTTAATAATAAACGATGGTTCTAAAGCTATGCGTATATTAGAACGTGAAAATTATTATGGTTTAATAAATGGATACAAACAACCTTTTTTAAAAGTGGACTCGGCCGGGAAATTTCTTTATCCTGATGAATATAAACCGGGCGTAACAATTGAAGAGATTTATGAGTTGTATTCATTCGATAGAGACTTAAGAAACATTCTACTTGAGTACATATTGAAATTTGAGACAAGTATTAAATCTGAAGTTTCGTATAGATTTTCTCAAGCATACAAAAGTCAAAACTCATACCTTGAAATTAAAAATTATTCTCGTGATGCTAGTAAATTGAAAGACGTACTGGGTGTTATGGCAACACTTTCTGGCATTATATCCAAACATGGTAAGAGAAGGACATCTATAAAGCACTATCTAGATCAACATGATGGGGTTCCTTTATGGGTGCTTGTAAATTATCTTACATTTGGAAATATCCAATTTTTCTACTTATGCATTAACACTTCTGTACAAAACAAGATTGTTAAAGATTATGCCATTAATTTTAAAAGAGATTACGGCAATTCGATTCATTTTACTCCTGATATGTTGGAGAGTATATTGAAAACATTAAACTTCTTTAGAAATGTTTGTGCACATGAGGAAAGATTGTATAATTATACTATTCACAATCCTTCAAAAAGTACAGGTATTTCGACAGCATTAAGTATTCCGACCACACTATTAAATCAAGGTAACTTATTTTCAGCTGTAGCAGCTCTGAAATTAGTCTTACCTAAAAAAGAACACAAAGAGCTATTACGAAAACTAAAAAAAATCTTTGCTTTTTATTCAGCAAAGATTTGTTCAACAAGTATGAATGATATTTTAGTAGCAATGGGTTTTGATAGTACTTGGGAAACTTACTTTAACTAAATATGAATTTTTAATTGAGGCCACATTGTTGTGGCCTTTTTAGTTAATTCTTAAATATATATAATAAAACTTGGTTAAATTATTTCTTTTTATTTTTTGGAACAGAAATAGCGGTATCAACTACATAATCATTTTACCAAAAAGCCCCCAAAAAAATTTTTGGGGGCTTTTTATTTCTGAATCAGTAAATGAGGTTATTAGCGAAATATTAGGGAATAACTTTGTTAGGTTTTTGAATACGTACTATTGTTTGAAAAGGTGAATTTTTCTTTCAGTGGTTCGAAATATGCTCCGATTTCAATGCCTTTATTTTCATAAGCCTGAAATAATTCGTCTACATCTTGGGAAAGATAAGAATAATGCTTTTTATTGGATAGATTAGCAATTAAATTCATATCTACAAAAACTCTATTCATTCTATTTTCAGCTATTCTTCTGAACTTATTATTTTGTTCATCGTCATCATTTTTGTTTTCTTTACTTGAAAAAGAGAATTCTTTGCTTAATATAATCTCACTACTAGAACTATTTTCAAATAAACTGCGTATCTCAGTTCCTTTATTTTGATAAGCATTGAAAAGTTCGTCTATTTCTTGTTGTGAATAAGAATAGTGTTTTTTGTTTGAAAGATTAGCAATTAAGTTCATATTTGTAAAAATCCTATTCATTCTTGTTTCTGCAATTCTTCGAAATTTTTCTAGTCGAGTTTCTTTTTCCATAAATCCCCCTCCATGTACTTTTAAATACAACCTTAAATAATGTCTTTAGCCCATATTAATATAAAAATTATAAAATATCAAATTAATTGAGGTTTTTTCTTTACGTTGTCAATTGATTATGTTAAACTCAAATCAACCCAAATAAACTAATATATTATAAAATAATATATTTTATGGGGTTTTGTTATAGTGTATGTTTTTGTTGGTGGGGAGGTGAGTTTGTGCGCAATAGAGAAAAGTCTTTACGATTGATGAAAAAGAGATTAGAGAATGCTGATTTTATACTAAATCAAGTTTCTAATTTATCAACAGCTCGCTATTCATATACAAATGAAGAATTAGATTCTATTATTTCAGCAATTGAGTCTAAAAGTTCCTATGTTGCTGAGTGTTTCAAACGTCGCAAAAATTTAAATAAAAAATCATGAATTTCCTTCATTGATTTAACGACTATTTAAAGAGTAGTTAACTAGTTACTCTATATTTAAAAATTTGGAGGGGAAAATGAAAAACATAATCAAATTGTTAAACAAATTGATCTTTGAAACAGCTGTAATTCTCCTACCTTTTACAGTTGTTTATTTGATGATGGGGAATTGGTTGTCCGGGTTTACGGATTTTGGTAGATCTTATGTGTTTCCATCTGATGTAACTGATTTTCGTGAAGTTTATGGGACAGGAGTAAAGTATGGCTGGATAGAGTTTGATACCTTTGGTCAAGGTTTTAAAAATTACAGTTTTGATGTTTCCTATGTATTTTGGGGCGGATTAGTATCTGCAATTCTTCTAGTTTTAATTGGCAAGCTAATTCATGTGGTCCTTGTAAAATTATTAATGAATCGAGTAAATATAAAAAATAGAACTTGAAAGGGCGTTAGTAATCCGTGAAGCTAGAGGCACTAAAGAATATCCTTAGTAGAAGGCAGAGTGAATGGCATCATGTTGTTTTTCCGCGCAGGAAAATGAATTTATTAAAATATCTCCTTGGAGTATTCATTTTTGTGCTGACAGCTTTTTGTGGAATGGTGTCTAATGCTATTCCTCCACTAATAATTAATATTCCTGTGGTGTATCGCTCAGTCAGTTTTAATGGTTTCGTTAATCTAATCATCATCATTTTTTGGACGGTATCCATTTATAAAAGTATAAGGCTCTATTTTAACTTTGTTAAGAATCCTAAATCATGGATTGCGAATAATTTAGCTTATATGATTGATACTTTGAAATTATATGACGAGGAATACTTTGAATCTATTAAAAACGATAAAGTTGTTAGGGAAAAGAGAATTGTCAGAGTAATCCGCATCCAATATAGGGAAACAAGTAGGCATGTGGTCGTAAGAATTTTACGTGATGGTGACAGGTTTACCAAAGAAGCAACGAAACTAGGAGAGAATTTAGAAGCTGCTTTAGGTTTGGAACTAGACTCCACCAATAAGTCAGTAGATTATGCTGAATATGTATTTTTAAAGCATAAAGATGAACGTATAGATTTAAATTCTACTGTAACTAACGTAAATGATTCAGATGAAATCAAAATAACTGGCAATATATCTTATGAGCTTCATAAGGTTCCCCATTCTCTCATTGTAGGAGGTACTGGATCGGGCAAGTCTTTCTTTATATTAGGTAAAATTGTTAATTATCTGAAGTTGACTCCGCAAGCTGATTTGCGAATTATAGACCCTAAAAAAGCTGATTTGAGTCTGTTTAGATTTGTTACTGGATTTGAAAATAAAGTTGCAACAGATGCCAACCAAATATGTCGAATTCTTAGAGAAACTGTTGAATTGATGGAACGAAGATATACGGAGTATTTTAATGATATATCAGCTTTCGGAAAAACGTATCGAGACTTCAATTTGCCTGTCGTTATTGTGATATTTGATGAATTCTCAGCTTTTATGCATTCAGTTGATAAGAAAATTGCTAAAGAAGCATTAGATTATGTATTTACTCTAGTAATGAAAGGTAGACAAGCAGGAGTAATGATCGAGATCCTTATGCAACGTCCATCGGCAGATGATCTACCTACAAATATAAGGGCACAAATGGGGTTTAAAGCTGGGTTAGGTGCTATGGATTCCATTGGCTATAATATGATATTTGATACGAAAAACGTTGAATATAAGACTGTCACAGAAAAAGGTGGAGGTTACATACAACTAGATGGCAAACACACTTCTCCAGTTTATTTCGAAACGCCTTATATAGACAAAAATTTTGATTTTATAGCAGAAATAGAAAAACTAATGAGTCAAAGAGCAAATTAAATGTTTAATGCTATTCTTGTTAAACAGCTACAGCCAACATTGACCGTCACTTTTTGTGAAGGTTTGAGGCGGTGGCAGAGCCATCCGAACGGAGTGGTCGAAAACGTTCAGAAAAAGTGATGGCCAGTTGAGCGATTTTTGCTCAACATGAATCGAAAAAAGGGTCGCACCCGTTGAGTAACACGGGTGATTCTCCCTCAGCGGAAATCGTGGGAAACTTTGGGGCTCTAGGCATGAAGAGCTGTCGGAAATCCCGAGACTGGGGACTAACTTACTATAAAGTTTTTGTTGAAAAAGGAGCTAAAAAACATGGCAAAATTAATCTTGAAATCTTCAAAGCTGATCTCTTTAAACGATTCAGAAAATATCGATTTAGGTGAGTTGCATTTTGATATTTCACAATTCAAAGTTCCCTCAGCTATGGTAGTGCAGAAAGATGATTTTACATCTAGAGTGGCAAGAGAGAGAAATGCAAATGGTGAACTCGTAGAAACTGGAGAGTATACTATTACTTTCAAAGTCTATGACAGAAATTTTATAGAAATGGTCTTGGGGAATGGTAGTACAGAAATTGGTTCTCCTATCACTGTAGTAGTTGAAAAACAAGATAGCTTACCTATCTTTGATAATTATGAAGATGGTGAATTTATTCCTATCACTTTTAAAGGACTTAATGTGAAACCACGAAAGGTTCAAAAGAAATCTTTTGTGGGACAAGGAAAACCTATGGTAGATACATGGCAATATTCCGAAATAAAAATTGAGGCTGACAGTTATACTATTGGAGAAGTCAATGAGCCGAAAGCTAAGTAATCAGTGTTTAATTGATTATTTGCGATTTTCAATTCCAAATAGCGATTTTACGATAATTGCTAATGAAATATTAGGAATCCCTATCTCCGAATTCTCTTCGGAGGTTAAGGGATCACCTTACCCCACTTATGACGAATCTATAAGTTTTGCAAATATTAAACTTCATTCATCTAAAAATCATAGCAGTATTCTTGTAGATATGTCAGGACAAGCCTGTCGGCAATATGAAGAATATATGTCCAGGGTAGATGGGTGGCACTGGCATGGATTCATTTCATTTATTTTAGATAGGCAAGGTAAAATAACAAGAATTGACCTCGCTTTAGATATTTTTGATGATTCAACACCAAGCGTTAAAGTATTACAAGACTATATAAAACGAGGGCAGTTGAGTACAAAAAGTCACAAATTCATTGAAATCAACAGTGGTAGAATACTTGATGGAAAATTGACAGGTTTTTCATTGTATATTGGCTCATCTCCTCAAATATTGAGAATTTATGATAAGAAACAGGAAAGAAAAGATAATACTGATGAGGTTGTAAATGTTGAAAAGTGGGTAAGGTGGGAACTTGAGTTGACTGACGGAAAGGCTATGCAAGTAGGCTTTCATATGACTGGTGGAAAGCCTCTTAGTGTTATAGTCAAAGGAATTTTGTCAGCTCACTATTGTTTCAAAACTCAGCCTAAAAAAGCTAGTGATTTTCATAATAAAAATAGGTTGCCAACTATGAAATGGTGGCAAAAATTTATAGATGGCATTGAAACGATACCTTTAAAAGTAACTCGTGACAAGATCACTTTAAAGAAAAAGAAAGGCTGGATTGAAAAGTCTACCGTAAAATCAATCAGTATGGTTTATGAGTCATTTGCTAGATTGTATGGGGAAGAATATGCTGATCTCTATTTGAAAGAGTTAATACATATGGGGAAAGGAAAAATCACTGAATCTGACCAAACATTAATCGAGCAACGTGTATTAGAACTTATGAGCGAAGATGAATATTAGCGTGGAAAGGGAGTGTTGTAATGGGTACAACAATATGTAAAGATGATCTAATTAAACTGGGATATAAAAAATATCAAGCTATTTCACTAATTAGGCAAGCAAAAGCAATCATGGTGCAAAAAGGTTGTCCTTATTATAACAACAAAAGACTGGGGAGAGTTCCTAGAGACGTGGTTGAATCAATTTTAGGAGTGTCTCTTATAAAAGAAATGAGCAACTCCCAATGAAAAATAAAACGCAACAAACAACGAAGTATCCTGGTGTATATGTTGATGATAAAGGAAATTACTTTTATCAATCAGAATTTGGTATTGATCGGGTTACAGGAAAACGAATACGAAAAAAAGGAAGAAAAGACGTTAATGGCAAACCCTTTTCTTCCGCCTTCGAAGCTAACAAAGAGTTAACTCGTTTAAAAAGAGAATATCATAAAGTCAACAGTTACGCTAACTATAAAATGACTTACGAGCAATTTATGAATAATGTGTATATACCGTACTATCAAACAGACGTTGAAGAAAGTACATTCTCTGTTAAGCAAAGAATTTTGGAAAAGATAAGGGATAGATTTGCTTCTATCCCCCTTCGTTCTATTTCAGTTGAGGACGTGCAAAATTTTCGTACGTGGTTATTAACAAGTCAAAAAAATGGCGGAGCTGGGTATGCTCAGTCTTATGCTAGTCTAATTTTTGGGGTGTTTCGCAAAAGCTTGGATAAAGCTGTGGAAATGCAATATTTGGAGCATAATATTTCGAAAAAAGTTAAAGCAATCCCAAAAGGAAAAGCAATTGTACCCTATTGGACCAAGCTAGAATTTGAAAAAGTGATAAATCAAATCTATATTGGTGATTTTTATGAACATTTGAATTTCGTTATGTTGTGGGTCTATTATATGTCAGGGATTCGTGTGAATGAAGGAACAGCTTTATACTGGAATGACATTGATTTAACAAAGAAACGTATACGAGTTCATCATATGCTTATTATGAAAAACAGAACGGATTGGAAACGAAATTCATATACAAAAACAGAAGATGGAAAGAGAATAATTGCGCTTGATGATGACACTGTAAAAATTTTAAAAGATTGGAAAGATAGACAAACAGAAGTTGGTTTAGGTAAGGAAAATAATTTTGTCTTTAGTTATGATGGGTTACCGATGATTAAATCAACGATAGCTCGAATTATTGCACGTTATTCTAAGCTTGCAGGAGTAAAAAAGATACAAGCTAAAGGGTTGCGGCATTCCCATGCTTCATACCTTATTAATGAATTTAACGTTTCGGTTCTTGTTCTATCTCAACGTATGGGGCATTCAAGTCCAGAAATCACTTTAAAACATTATGCTCATATGTGGAGTGGTGCTGATACTGCAATTGCTGATGCAATGACTGGAAATATTGAAATCAAAACTGCTGAACGAACAAAAATCAAATTTAATGGAAATCAAGCATTAAATAAGGTTAACGTAAGAGGTGAAACGGCTATAAAGGAGCAGAAGGAACTTTATAATCATTTGTCTAAGGAGCATTGAGATATGGCTAGTACATATAAGCTTTCACTTAAAAATGGTGAAATAGTGGTGTTTACATCAAACATGAACGAACAGGAAATAGACAGATTACCACAGTTTGCTAACCAGCATGATTTTTTTAGCTATTTTAAAGAAAAAGGCATCATACTTCATGGAATCGTTAAACCACCATTGGTGAATGGCGAGGAAAAAGAGTAGTATCCCACCGAGAACCCCACCAAATTAATTTATACAGTTGAGAAACCTAGAATTTTAAAGGGTTTTTGGATACACTATATACAATTGAGTGGGAATAAGAATACATTTGAAGAGGGAACACCGATTTATAAGGATTTAACCTTGTAAAAAATGATCAATTACTATATAAAATAATATGGTTCCCTACCAAAAACCCTACCAAGAAACAATTTTGGTAGGGAATTTTGTTTTTTCATTGAATTTTGGTAGGGAACATTTTCTGAGATAACTTGGTTATATTATAATAAATATCTCTATGTATAATGTTATTCCATAATTAGCTTGTAATCATCATAATGACCACAATAAACAGCAGAATTAAGTATATTTTGGAAAAAGTTTGTCAGATAACTTTTGAGCCCAAGATCTTCCAATAGGTACGCCAACAAAACCACCGATTGTAAACCCGATTAGCGCAGGTAAGTATATAAACCCTAGAGTGGATGAAGGCATTGTATCTATCTGTATTCCTGTAATTAAATAAGTAAGGGCTCCAACGATAGCAATTGGCAGACCTAATGGGGTAGCCAGAGCTACAGAGTGTATCATACGCATACCTCTATTTCTAAGGTAAGGAATTGTCATGGTACTTCCGCCAATACCTAACAAGGTCGAAAGAAATCCAATGCCTATTCCAATAAAAGATGCTGAACTTTGCTTAGGTATATGAAATGATTGTTCATCAATCTCTCTGGTGAATGATTTTTTGAAAATGTTTGAAACCAAAACGTAAATTAAGAGACCAATGAACGCAAACCTAAGGAAATCGCTATCAATATAGACTGCAAGCATACCACCTATTAAAGAACCTATTGCAATATACCCTACTAATAGTTTGAAGACTGACCATGTCACATTGCCTTTTTTCGCATGATTATATGTTGAATTGAATGAATTTATAATCATAACTGCTAATGATGTACCAATAGCTGTATGCATTAAATATTCGCTTGGAATAGAATCTGGTAAAAATGCAAATAGGATAGGAACTACTACGAATCCACCCCCAAAGCCAAACATACTTGATAGAATTCCAATAATAACACCAATTAATGCAAACATTAAAAATGATAATTCCACTAAAAATCATCTCTCTTTACTTATATTAATTAAAAATTGTTCTTAGAATCAATATAATGTTAGCATACTACAAAGAGAAGTTGGGCTAATTCAAGCTGTTTGTCATTCATTGAATTTCTTAAGAAAAGAAGGTGGAAATATAGAGGAATAAGAATAAGTGCTGGTATGCAATATTGTTTTATCGGAAAAAACGGATCATTATTTCATGTAATTGAATAATCGAGAATGCGTTGATTCAAAAAGAAGTAAGTATCCACCGGCTCTACCAGTGGATACTTACTTCTTTTAGATGTTTTTCTACTAGATAAGCTGTTTCCTCAATTGATTTATCTGTTACATCAATAACATAGGCATTATGCTTTTTAAATACTTGTTTTGAATACTCTAGCTCTTCATAAATTCTTTCTAAATTTGTATAACTAGATGAGTGACTCAATCCTAAAGAATCTAAGCGATTACTTCTGATTCTGGATAGTTTTTCTGGATTACAAATCAAGCCGATTATCTTCCGCCCCTCTAGCTTCTCTAATATGGTAGGTAAGGGGACTTCAGGTATAAGTGGTAAATTTGATACTTTATAACCTTTATTGGCTAAATACATACTCAAAGGAGTCTTGGAAGTACGGGAAACACCGAGTATTACAGCATCGGATTGAAGAAATCCTTGCGGGTTCTTTCCATCATCATATTTTACTGCAAATTCGATTGCTGCTATTTTATTAAAATATTCTGTATCTAACTTATGTACAATACCAGGTTCTTCTATGGGGGTATAACCTGTTTTAGATTTAATAATCTCAAAAAAGGGATTCATTAAATCCAAGTAATGTAACTTTGTTCGCTTACTGAAGTCTTTAGCAACATTAGCTAAATGGTTATCAACTAATGTGCTAACTACTACTGCATCATCTTTTAACGCGTCATTTAATATATCAACTAACTCTTCTTCTTTGTTAACAAAAGAAAAACGGTAGCTGTTGTTGAATACCAAATCTGGAAATTGAGCAGTTACAGCTGCTAATAATTTTTGTGAAGTTTCTCCTATTGAATCGGAAATGGTATATACAATGATTTCATTTTTCATAAAAAATCTCCTCTATTCATTTAATTCTGCCTTTCTTGCCTGTTGAATAATGAAATTTAATATTCTGGTTTTAGTGATTTTTCCAATCACTTTTCTTTCATTTTCATCATCCACAACAGGTAATGAGTCCACCTCAAAATCTTGAAGAATACTTGCCGCTTCTAAGATATCCATGTCTTTTTTACAAACTTTAATATGAGGTACGCGAGTCATACAGACCGCTACAGGTGTCTGATCTATATTCGTATTTAATGAGGCTCTTAATAGGTCCTTTCTTGATAAAACCCCTAATAGAAGCTTTTCTTCTCCAGTGACATATAATGAACCTACATCATACATAAATAAAGTTGTTATAGCATCTCGAATGGAAGTATCTTGATTAACCATTAACGGCGGCATCATTATCTCATTTACTTTTGTATTGAAAGTTTTAAAAAAGAAAAATTTCTCTAAATCTGATCCCGAATAGGTGTACCCAATTTTGGGGGTAGCTTGTAAGATTCCAACAAGCGTTAAAAAAGATAAATCTGATCGCAGGGTGGCTCTTGATACATCCAACAAATCAGACACCTTTTCTCCACTTACAGGTTGATATTCTTTGACTATTTTAATAATTTTTTCTTGTCTTTCACTTAGTTTCATTATTATCTCCCGAAAAATAGATAGTTTAAATAGATAATAGGATTATCATCATTATGGCTCTATTATACATCGATAATTTAATTATTCAACTTTAATATGTGTGTTATTTTTAATATTGACAACTATATATGTATCATATTAAAGTGTAAATAAAGTTAATGTGATACATATTTAAAATATGGAGGTAGACGATGGCAAAGTTGATTTATTTTTTCGAGGAAGGAAGTAGTGAAGATAAAGGATTATTAGGCGGCAAAGGGGCAAATTTAGCTGAAATGACTCGTTTAGGGTTACCGGTGCCAGCAGGATTTACGATCACAACGGAAAGCTGCATGAAGTATCTGGGAGAACCTTCTTTTTTTGAAAGCTGGTTAAAAGAGGATATTTTGGAAGCGGTTATAAAATTGGAGACAGAGACGAAAAAATCCTTTACAGGCGAGGAAAATATTTTATTAGTTTCTGTAAGAAGTGGTGCAGCATTTTCTATGCCAGGTATGATGGATACGATTCTTAACTTAGGATTAAATGATCTACGAGTTCAATCTTTAGCTCAATTAACTAGTATAGATTTTGCATTTGATTGTTATCGAAGATTATTGCAAATGTTTGGTGATGTAGTTTATGGCATACATAAGGATAAATTTAATATACGACTCCGAAAAATGGAAAAACAACTTAGTAAAACAGTTTCAGAATTTCAAGAAAGGGACCATTTGCAATTAATCGAGTCTTTTAAAGAGCTATATATGGAAAACAATAGGGTTTTTCCACAAAATCCAATAGATCAATTATTTGAAGCTACTAAAGCTGTTTTTAAATCATGGAATAATCATCGAGCAAAGGTTTATCGTGAATTACATGAAATTCCTCATCATTTAGGAACAGCAGTAAATATTCAATCAATGGTTTTTGGGAATAGCGGAAATGAAAGCGGTACAGGTGTTGTGTTTACAAGGAATCCCTCCACTGGCGAAAATAAATTGTTTGGTGAATTTTTGCTAAATGCTCAAGGGGAAGATGTGGTAGCGGGTATCCGTACACCAGAATCTATCGAATCATTACAACAAATCCTTCCGAAAGCATATGCAGATTTTAAAAGATATGCCAATATACTGGAACAGCATTATAAAGATATGCAAGATATTGAATTCACGATTGAAAAAGGGGAATTATTTATTCTGCAGACAAGAAACGGAAAGAGGACGGCTAAAGCGACACTGCAAATTGCAGTAGATTTAGTTAAGGAAGGATTAATTACAAAGAGTGAAGCTTTATTACGTATTTCACCTGGAACGATTGATCAGTTGATCCATCCTATATTTGATCCACAGGCTATTCAAAACGTCGAATTACTGGCAGAAGGTTTACCGGCCAGTCCTGGCGCAGCTACTGGTGCCATTGTTTTTACTTCGGAAAAAGCAAAAGAATGTCATGCTCTTGGCCAGAAAGTAATTCTTGTGCGACAAGAAACTTCACCCGAAGATATTGAGGGAATGGTTGTCAGCGAGGCTATCGTTACAAGTCGAGGAGGAATGACTTCGCATGCAGCAGTTGTTGCCCGAGGAATGGGAACTTGCTGTATAACAGGATGTGAAGGATTAACTGTCAATGAAGAATTGAAAACAATTACATGTGGAGAAAGGATTTTGACTGAAGGCGACCTTCTCTCTGTAGATGGTACTGCTGGTAAATTGTACTTGGGCGAAGTCCCTACTGTTACAGCGGAAAACGACCAGAATTTACAGCTTCTTCTTTCTTGGGCTGATGCATATGCTGATTTACAAGTACGTGCGAATGCTGAGACAGTTCACGATTTAAAAACGGCTATTGAGTTTGGAGCAACTGGTATAGGATTAGCGAGAACGGAGCATATGTTTTTTGGTGAAGAACGAGTGCTGGAAATGCGCCGTTTGATATTAGCGGAGAATAAAGAAGAAATCAGAGATGCATTAGACAAATTGCAGGCCTTCCAACAAGAAGATTTTTACCAGATGTTTCAAGTTGTTGAAGATAAACGAATGGTCATTCGCTTATTAGATCCGCCTATGCATGAATTTCTGCCTCGTGACCTAAATGAGATGAAACAGTTAGCGGCAAAGTTAAATAAACATCCATCGATTGTTGAAGAACAAATTAAGAGGCTGCAAGAAACGAACCCAATGTTAGGCCATCGTGGCTGTCGTCTAGGAATAACTGAACCACAAATTTATCAGATGCAAGTAAGGGCTATCTTCCATAGCGCAATCCAGTTAACAAAAGAAGGCTATACTGTCTTTCCTGAAATTATGATTCCGCTTGTGGCAGAAAAAGAAGAACTGGCCTATGTGAAGGCATTTTTAAAAGAAACAATTGAAAATATCTTTGTTAATCATCAAATGGAGCCTTTTCCGTATGAAATCGGAACAATGATTGAATTACCACGTGCCTGTATAATAGCCGATCAACTTGCTCAAGAAGCCGATTTTTTTAGTTTCGGTACAAATGATCTTACACAAATGACATATGGTTTTTCTAGAGATGATATTGGGAAATTTATTAATTCATATAAAGAGAAAAATGTTATGACGAATGATCCTTTTCAAACTCTCGATCAAAATGGAGTAGGGGAATTAATTAAATTAGCAGTAATGAAAGCACGACAGACTAAAGAAAACTTGATGATTGGTATTTGTGGAGAGGTTGGCGGAGATCCTAAATCGATAGCTTTCTTCCGGAATATTGGTATCGACTATGTTTCTTGTTCGCCATATCGTATTCCTGCTGCTCGCTTAGCCATTGCCCACGCAAGTATAAATAAATAAATATTTGTTAGAAAGCGAACGATTATTAACTTTTAATTATAATTGTTCGCTTTTTGTATTGACGAGTATTCGTCAAGCTGATAAACTGAATTTACAACTGAAAAAGATTTTACTCGTATAATATCGGGGAATACGGCCCGAAAGTTTCTACCGAGCTACCGTAAATAGCTTGACTACGAGGTAAGTGTATATATAGGGAATCGTAATGAAATCATTTTTATTTTATAAGTAATTTGCCCTTCCTATATAACACAAACCCTTAGTCAACGCTCCTTAATCGTAGGAGTGTTTTTTTGTTTTAGTAGATAATTAAAGCATTATGAGAGGGGAAAGATTAATGAAGAAGTTTTTCAAATTTGAAGAACTAGGCACAAATTACCGCAAAGAGTTTTTAGGTGGTTTCACTACATTCCTTGCGATGGCTTATATTTTAGCGGTAAATCCATTTACATTATCATTAGGGGATGTAGCTGATCTTCCTGATGCGCTGCGTATGGACTATGGAGCAGTGTTTGTTGCAACAGCTCTTGCTGCTGCTGTGGGTTCTCTTATTATGGGTATTTTCGCTAATTATCCTATTTCTTTAGCACCAGGATTAGGGTTAAATGCATATTTTGCTTATACCGTTGTTTTAACACAGGGACATCCATGGGAATATGCGTTAGCAGCAGTATTTATTTCAAGTGTATTTTTCTTATTGTTAACAATCTCTGGGCTTCGTGAGAAATTAATTAATGCTATTCCAGTAGAATTAAAGCTTGCGGTTGGCGCAGGTATAGGGCTATTTATAACGTTTATCGGATTGCAAAATTCTAAAATTATTGTTGATAACTCAGCGACACTTGTCCATATTGGTGATTTAACCAATCCAAGTACATTGCTAGCGATATTTGGTATTTTCATTACTATTATTCTTATGGTTAGAGGGATTCATGGCGGTGTATTCTATGGAATGATCATTACAGCAGTAGTCGGCATGATTTTCGGTGTAATTAATACTCCTTCTGCTGTGGTATCTGCTGTGCCAAGCATTAAACCAACATTTGGAGCGCTATTCTCTGCGCTTGGTGATCCAGGATTTTATACACAGAGCATGTTAGTGGTCGTTTTAACATTTTTATTTGTAGACTTCTTTGATAATGCGGGCACATTAGTTGCGGTTGCTAATCAAGCAGGACTTATGAAAGAGAATAAATTACCAAGAGCAGGAAAAGCGTTATTCGCAGATTCCATTGCTTCTATGGTAGGTTCTATATTCGGTACTTCTACCACAACTTCCTTTATAGAGTCTTCAGCAGGTGTAGCGGCTGGTGCTCGTACTGGGTTTGCGGCAGTAGTGACAGCTGGATTCTTCTTGCTATCCTTGTTCTTCTTCCCGCTATTGGAAGTAGTCACATCAGCAGTTACAACACCAGCTTTAGTAGTAGTAGGTATTTTGATGGTTTCGTCCCTAGGTAAAATTGATTGGACAAAGTTTGAAGTGGCTGTGCCGGCCTTCCTTACTATTGTTGCGATGCCTTTAACATACAGTATTGCAACAGGTATAGCGGTAGGATTTATTTTCTATCCAATCGTAATGATTGTTAAAGGTCGTATCAAAGAAATTAATCCAATTATGTACGTATTCTTTGTTATCTTTGCATTGTACTTTATCTTCTTGCAATAGTAGAAAGGGATTTGGAAATAAAAATAGTGTGAGATTTTATGAGTTTAAGAGAGTATATTTTCTTAGTAGGATGAGGATATCCATTTTTGGGTATCCTTTTTCTCATTTTTTCGTTGACTTACTATAAAGACTTTAATAACATTGAGTTACCGAGATGTCTGTCGAAGTGGGGAAATAAGTATGCCTAATTTACTAATAAAGAAAGCGCTGAATAATAATGTGCTCATTGGAGACCATCCAACCTATGGAGAAGTAGTGCTTATAGGAAAAGGTATAGGCTTTAATCAGAAAAGCGGGGATTATATTGATATTAGTGTTGTGGAAAAGTTATTTGTCTTAAAGGATGAAAAGGAGCAGAGCAATTATTTAAAGCTTCTTCCTCAAGTGGATAATGATTTATTAGATGTAATAGTATCATCTATTGAATTGATTAAAAACAAGACAAATGCAAAGTTGAACGAGCATATTCATATAGCGTTAACAGATCACATTATGTTCGCTTCCTCCAGAGTTTCGAACGGACTAGTATTAAATAATCCATTTTTGATTGAAACAAAGGCGTTGTACCCGTTTGAGTATTCAATAGCTGAAGAGGTTGTAAAATTAATCGGAGAACAATCAGGACTTCAATTACCAGTGGGTGAAATCGGTTTCATTGCTTTGCATATTCATAGTGCCATGATGAACAAAAATTTATCAGAAGTTAATCGGCATTCACAGTTAGTCACACATCTAGTGAATTTAATAGAAGATCAACTAGAAACGAAAATTGATAAAGATAGCATCGATTATATGCGCCTTGTTAGACATTTGCGTTTTGCGATTGAACGGGTCAATACAGGAGAAAAAGTAGAAGAACCAGAAAAAATAACATTGCTATTGAAGAATGAGTATCCCCTATGCTATAATCTTGCGTGGAAGCTCATAAAAGTAATGCAACAAGTACTTAAAAGGCCAGTCTTTGACGCAGAAGCGGTATATCTGACAATGCATTTACAAAGACTTCAGAAAAAAATTAAATAGGTATTATCTTATCAACGTGTTACTGATTCGATCAGGCATGAGTGAAAAAGATGGTTGAGTTAAATGTTTTAGGGTAACCTACCCTTGAAGGTTTTTTTCAATCTCTCTTTACTCATGCCTTTTTTGTTTTTTTACTCTTGATTGAGAAAGCTTTTTGAGCCGAAAAATAACTTAGGAGGATTATGAAATGTTTAAAAAGATTTTTGGTGTTTTACAGAAAGTCGGTAAAGCACTTATGCTCCCAGTAGCTATTCTTCCGGCTGCCGGTATCTTGCTTGCCTTTGGTAATGCACTGCAAAACCCAACACTTGTAGATATTGCGCCATTTTTAAATAATAGTGGGGTAGAGATGGTTGCATCTGTAATGGAGGATGCAGGGAACATTATATTTGGTAACCTTTCCTTACTATTTGCTGTCGGAGTTGCCGTTGGTCTAGCTGGCGGTGAAGGGGTTGCTGGTTTAGCGGCTATTATTGGATTCCTTATTATGAATGTTACAATGGGTACTGTTCTAGGCATTGATGCGAAGGACTTAAAAGGCAGTACAGAATATGCAGCTGTTTTAGGGATACCAACTCTTCAAACTGGTGTGTTTGGTGGCATTATTGTTGGTATTGTTGCTGCCTCGATGTATAATCGTTTCTTTGAAATTGAGTTACCATCCTATTTAGGATTCTTTGCTGGAAAACGATTTGTTCCAATTGCGACAGCTGCAAGTGCTGTTATTTTAGGCTTGATCATGATTATTATTTGGCCGCCAATACAACATGGATTAAATGTTTTCTCTGAGAACATGTTGGGTGCTAATTTAACTTTATCAGCATTTATTTTTGGTTTAATTGAAAGATCATTAATTCCATTTGGTTTACACCATATCTTCTATTCTCCTTTCTGGTTCGAATTTGGTAGTTATACTACGAAAGCAGGAACAATTGTAAAAGGTGACCAAGCTATCTTTATGAGCCAAATTAAAGATGGAGTTCAAAATTTAACGGCAGGTACATTTATGGTTGGTAAATTCCCATTTATGATGTTCGGGTTACCTGCAGCAGCTCTTGCAATTTATCATGAAGCACGTCCAGAGAAAAAGGCAATTGTTGGTGGATTAATGGGATCTGCAGCATTAACTTCTTTCTTAACTGGTATTACAGAACCACTGGAATTCTCATTCTTGTTTGTAGCTCCAATATTGTTTGGGATTCATGCTGTTTTTGCAGGTTTATCCTTTATGACAATGCATTTATTAAATGTAAAAGTAGGAATGACATTCTCTGGTGGTTTAATCGATTATGTGTTATTCGGTTTAATTAATCCACAAACAAATGCATGGATTATTATTCCAGTAGGTTTAGTGTTCGCGGTTATTTACTATTTTGGTTTCCGTTTTGCGATTCGTAAGTTCAATCTTAAAACACCTGGTAGAGAAGACGAGACAGAAGAAAGTGACAGTAGTTCAACAGGAGCAACTAGCGATCTTCCGTACGATGTGTTAGAAGCAATGGGTGGACAAAACAATATTGCCCATTTAGATGCGTGTATCACTCGTCTTCGTGTATCTGTTAATGATATTAAGTCTGTTGATAAAGATCGTTTGAAAAAACTCGGTGCTGCTGGAGTGCTTGAAGTAGGGAATAATATTCAAGCTATCTTTGGTCCTCGTTCAGAAACGATTAAAGGCCAGATGAGAGATATTATGAGTGGGAAAAGACCACGTCCTGCTGCACAACCATCTATGGATAAAGAAGTACAAGAGCAAATTGAAGAGGTAAATCCAAGTGCCATGCAAAGCAATATAACAAGTGAAGATTCATTTGTTGCTCCTATTAAAGGAGAATTGGTTCCTATTACAGATGTACCAGATGCAGTATTTGCAGGCAAAATGATGGGAGATGGTTTTGCGATTATTCCTTCTGAAGGAACAGTTGTTTCTCCAGTTGACGGAAAAATCGTTAACTTATTCCCAACGAAACATGCTCTTGGAATTTTGGCTGACAACGGTCGTGAAATTTTAATTCACTTTGGTATTGATACAGTTAAATTGAAAGGGGAAGGTTTTGAAACACTTGTGACTGAAAATGATCAAGTGAAACAAGGACAGCCTCTATTGAAAGTAAACCTTGACTACATTAAGGAAAATGCAACAGCAACAATTACTCCTGTTGTGTTTACGAACTTAGCTGAGGGTGAAGCTGTACAAATTAATAAACGTGGTAATGTAGAACTTAAAGAGGAAGGCGTAATAACTATTACTAAGTAATAGAATATATAGAAAAAACTCGGTCTCTTGATCGAGTTTTTTCTATATTATAATGAAGTTTTTTAACGAGAGGTATGATGTTAGAAATGATCATTTAGTTTAGATTTTATTCTTTTGGAATAATATATTCGAAGATGCTTAAGAGAGAGCGAGATGCTAGGATCGCGGGTGGTTTTTATTTTTTTAGTATTTATTTATATTTATTATTGACTAAACTGTGAAAAGTTGCTATTATATGAAAACAGCCTTGCTAATGCTATTGATTCATTTAAGTTGATAGTAAAATAAAAATTATATTAAAAAAGTAATTGACTTATTTAGCAAAGGTTGATATGATATAAAAGTTGCTTCTGATAGCAACGATAAATTGCTCTTTGAAAACTGAACAAACAAACGTCAACAATAATCGTTTTATAACTAGCA
>NZ_JBPCEP010000024.1:0-57442 GCF_050971705.1 Niallia sp. M35 | reverse complement strand
CAAGCATCTATTCATTAGATGCTTGTTTTTTATTTATATCTAAGCTTGCCGTCTTTCCTGAAGAGTTCGTGCTTTTCTCATTTGATGAACAAAAAATAGATATTTGGGATCATTTGTTTTCGTATTAACAATCTCTCTTTCGCAATCCATACATATAAAGGATTCGAATAGATGAATACCTTCTAATTTATGTTCTTCACATATGAGACAGGCTTCTGCTCTACTTGATTGATATTTCCCCATTTCTCCACCTCCATAGACATTATTCTATCCATTTTAGTAATCACTCATACCTTTATTCTTAAAAACTACCAAACTAAAATACTACAAAATAGGAAAGACTAAAGGGGGATTGATAATATAGCCCAATATGGGTGGATAAGGGATTTATATTATCTGAAATACTTAGATAAGAAAATGGAAAGAAGGAAACGTAAATTACTTCCTATGAAGAAAAAGTGATAAAATAAATAGAGTGAAAAAAGAAAAGAGGAATACTATTGCAAGAAAACACACCGTTATATTCTAAACTGTTGCAATTCCAGTCGAAAAATAATATTTCTTTTCATGTACCTGGTCATAAGAATGGGGAATTAATTTCTTCGGAAGAGGAGTGGAAAGGACCCTTATGGAATTTTGATGTGACAGAGCTCAATGGCTTAGATGATTTACATGCACCAACAGGTGTTATTGCAGATGCAGAAAAATTACTAACAGATTTTTATGGAGTTAAGAAAAGTTATTTTCTTGTAAATGGAAGTACTGTTGGGAATTTAGCAATGATATTAGCGGCCTTAACAGAGGGTGACAAAGTATTTGTACAAAGGAATAGCCATAAATCAATTATGAATGGAATAAAGTTAGCAAAGGCAGAGCCTATTTTACTTAGCCCTGATTATGAGGAAGATTGGAAAGTCGATACTGTCCTTTCAAAAAAAACAATTGAACAGGCAATTGCACGATTCCCAGAAGTCAAAAAGCTTATTTTAACTTCTCCTAATTATTATGGAATGGTTGGAAATTTACAGGAGATTATTGGCTTAGCCCATGCTAATGGCATTTGTGTATTAGTAGATGAAGCGCATGGAGCACATTTTAAAGGAAACCCACATTTTCCACCTTCAGCAGTTGAGTTAGGTGCAGATATAGTTGTTCAATCAGCACATAAGACGCTTCCTGCATTAACAATGGGTGCTTATTTACATTATAATACAGCATTCGTTCAACAAGAGGATGTTAAACATTACTTAGACATTTTACAGTCCAGCAGTCCATCTTATCTTATTATGGCCTCTCTAGATAAGGCTAGGCATTATATAGCAAACTATAGCATGGAGGATTGGGAATACCTACATACGATGCTTACACTTTTTCGGGAACAACTTCATACAATACCCCAGCTAAATGTACTAAATTATCCTTATGATGGAGATCCTTTAAAAATTACTATTCAATCAACAGAAAATAGAAGCGGATTCGAATTACAAAAAGAATTAGAAAAAGAGGGCATTTATACGGAGTTAGCTGATTCAAATAATATATTATTTGTCTTTCCATTGTTAAAGAAAGGAATCTCTTACCCATTAGAAAAGGTTATTTATAAAATAAAAAGGGCACTTCTTAAACATACACATGCTTATTCTTCACAGAGTGAGACAGTTGAATCTATAAAAAAGCGTCAGGATATAGTAGAATTAAAACTTAGTGAAAAAGAACAAGCAATACGAAGTAAGGTAGAAGTTTCATTAAGTGAAGCTTTACATGCAGTTTGTGCAGAAACAATTATTCCATATCCTCCAGGAATTCCTATTTTAATGCCTGGAGAGGAGATAACGAACTATCATATTAAACAAATAACGAACTTATTAAAGGATGGAGCAAGATTTCAAGGAAGTCCATCTATTTATAAAAATAGAATTACAATTTTTAAGAAATGACAACTTAGGAGGACAATAAGGTGACAAAAGGGCTCTTTATTACATTAGAAGGACCAGAAGGAGCGGGAAAGACAACCGTTATCGATATGTTGTTAAATTATTATCAAGAAAAAGAACTACAGATTATAAAGACTAGGGAACCAGGTGGAATTCCTATTTCAGAAAAAATTAGAAATATTATATTAGATCCTAAGCATATTGAAATGGATGCTCGGACAGAAGCGTTACTATATGCAGCTGCTAGAAGACAGCATTTAGTAGAGAAGGTCGTTCCAGCTTTAAACGGCGGAGCAATTGTATTATGTGATCGCTTTATTGATAGTTCATTGGCATATCAAGGGTATGCAAGAGGAATTGATATGGATGAAATTTGGAAAATTAATCAATTTGCAATTGGAGATATCATGCCTGAACTAACCATTTATTTTGATTTAGATCCAAGGGTTGGTTTAGCAAGAATTAATAATACGAGTGATAGAGAAATTAACCGTTTGGATTTAGAAACGATTGAATTCCATGAAAGAGTACAAGAAGGCTATTCTAAGGTAATAGAGAAATTTCCAGAGAGAATAATAAAAGTAGATGCATCGAAACCACTAGAACAGGTTTTGGAGGATACAGTGGATATTATTAATCGTTTTTTAAAGTAGAAGTGCGTTGCTAATTATATATTAGGGTATTATGCATATAGTGATAACAAACAAAAAATAGATAGGCTTTCAAAGAATTATTTTCCTTTCAGCTGTTTGTTTTTATATTTATTGCTATAATAGGAACAAGTTATAAAATCATTCGGAAACTATAATAAGGGGCGGGATAAAATGAAATTAATTCTAACAGTCATTCAAGATAAAGATAGTAACAAATTACTTAATGCACTAGTTGAAAATAATTTTAGAGCAACAAAGCTTGCGAGTACTGGCGGATTCTTGAAATCTGGAAATACCACCTTTATGATAGGAACGGAAGATATACGTGTGGAAAAAGCACTGCAAATCATTAAAGAAAATTGTCAATCAAGAGACCAATTAGTAGCACCTGTATCGCCAATGGGAGGAAATGCAGATTCTTATGTCCCTTATCCAGTAGAAGTGGAAGTTGGTGGAGCAACAGTCTTTGTATTACCTGTAGAGCAATTTAAACAATTTTAAGCTGTACATCGGTTAACTTCTGTTACCGATGTACTTTCATGGTTAAATGATAAAAGTTAAAAGTGAGAGCAGATCTTTTTGCTAACAAGTAGTAGATCGTTCTTCAGGAGGAAGAATATGAAGATTAATAAAGACATTCGAATCAATCTGGAAGGGAATAGATTAGAAACAAAAGGTAGTCTAGGGACTCTAAATTTCAGGGATATGTCCAACAACAAAATGAGAAATTAAAGGTCGATCAGCTTCAAAATTGATGAAGAACATCGATGATATTGGCAATAGGTTAGGGCGATCCCAAAATTTAAAAGACTTAACAAAATATAAATCTCTTGTTAAACAGTTTGTAAAAGAAGCTGTTGAATTAGGGATGAAAGTAAAAAAAGACAACTCGTGGGATCAGTTTGGCCAAGGGAGAGACTTGCGTGTTGTACAGGTAATTGATGATAAGTTAGTAGAATTAACAGAAGAAGTAATTGCGACTGAGAAAAAATGGCATAAATATCTTAGATAAAATTGGTGAAATTAAAGGTTTACTAATTAATATATATACGTAAATGGAGTGATTGTCTTGACAAGGACGTGGGAACAGCTTGAACAGACACAACCCATTGTTTTAAAAATGCTAAAAAACAGCTTGAAAAAAGAGAGATTAGCTCATGCATATCTTTTTGAAGGAATGAAGGGAACTGGTAAACGGGAAATAAGTCTAGTTCTCACTAAGAGCATTTTATGTGAAAATACTATAGATGGATATGTTCCATGTGAAACATGTTCAAATTGCAAGCGGATAAATAATGGTAACCATCCTGATGTGCATTTACTTGAGCCAGATGGATTATCCATAAAGAAGCATCAAATACAAAGCCTACAAGAAGAGTTTTCCAAGACTGGAGTAGAGTCAAAGCAAAAGGTGTATATTCTTGTTCATGCAGATAAAATGACTACAAATGCGGCTAATAGTTTACTGAAATTTTTAGAGGAACCAAATGCAGAAACAACGGCCATTCTAATAACAGAACAAATTCAGCAAATATTGCCGACTATTTTGTCTCGGTGTCAGGTCCTTTCCTTTACACCATTATCCCCAAATGAAATGGCTAAAGAACTAGTAAGAAATGGCATAAAATCAAATGAAGCCCCTTTACTTGCGCAAATTACCAATAATTTTGAAGAGGCATTGACACTTAGTACGGATGAATGGTTTGTACAAGCGCAAAAAATAGTGGTAAAATTATATGAGGCTCTCAAAGGAGCTCCTTTAGAAGCATTAGTAGCTCTTCAAAGGGACTGGTTTTCTCATTTTAAAGAAAAGGATCAGTTTGATAGAGGACTCGATTTATTATTGCTGCTTTATAAAGATTTATTATATATACAGCTTGGCAAGCACGATCAGATTGTATACGTTAGCGAAAAGGGACGATTAGAGACTTATGCTTTAAGAACTTCTAACAGGCGCTTAACGGAACAAATGACAGCTATTTTTGAAGCAAAGCGAAAGCTGCAGGGGAATATGAATCCACAGTTATTGATGGAGCAGCTGGTGCTAGAGCTGCAGGAGGGATCTTCAGTTGTATGATGTTGTAGGAATCCGCTTTAAAAAAGCTGGAAAAATATATTATTTTGATCCAAATGAATTAATCATTCAAAAGGGAGACTTCGTCATCGTCGAAACTGTTCGAGGTGTAGAATTCGGGAGAGTAGTTATTGGACCGAAAAAAGTAGATGAAAACGATGTTGTTTTACCCTTGAAAAAAGTATTAAGAATTGCGGATCATAAAGATCAAATGATTGTAGCCGAAAACAAGGTTGCAGCAAAAGAGGCTTATGATGTTTGTTGTGAGAAAGTTACGCTACATGAATTAGATATGAAATTAGTGGATGTAGAATATACATTTGACCGTAATAAAATTATTTTTTATTTTACCGCTGATGGTCGAGTAGACTTTAGGGAATTGGTAAAAGATTTAGCTTCCATTTTTCGAACAAGAATTGAACTTCGTCAGATTGGTGTAAGAGATGAAGCTAAAATGCTAGGTGGAATTGGTCCTTGTGGAAGAATGTTATGCTGTTCGACATTCTTAGGGGATTTCGAACCAGTATCTATTAAGATGGCAAAAGACCAAAACCTTTCCTTAAACCCAACGAAAATTTCCGGATTATGCGGACGATTAATGTGTTGTTTAAAATATGAGAATGACGATTATGAAGCTGCCAAGGAACTTTTACCAGACTTAGGTGATTGGATTAATACACCGGATGGAAAGGGAAAAGTTGTTGGTTTAAATATTTTAGAACGTGTACTCCAAGTGGAAATTTCTGAACAAGAACGAGTGCTTGAATATACATTAGATGAGATACTGCAAGAGGATGCTGTTTCAGTTCAATCCACAGATTAATGAGGTGGAAGAGTGGATAAAAAAGAAGTTTTTGAATCAGTAATAAATATGGAAAGTCAAATTGGTAATTTGTATAAGCAATTAGGTGATCTTAAACAGCATGTAGCTGAGCTTATTGAAGAGAATAATAGGCTGCAGCTAGAAAATGAAAATCTAAGAAGGCACTTAGAGGATATACCAAGAGAAAAAGATTCGAAACAGGATAAAAATAAAAGAAGGAACATAAAACAAGGTAAGACGATGGAGGAAAAAAATATTGATATAGGGGAAGGGTATGACAACCTAGCAAGACTATATCAAGAAGGTTTTCATATTTGTAATCTTCATTTTGGAAGTCCTCGAAAAGATGGAGATTGTCTTTTTTGTTTATCGTTTCTTAATAAAAAATAAGGATGTCTCAAAGAAATTATTGCCCGAGTATGTAAGCAATACAATCAATGTATTGTCAGGGGATGACTCTTCTTCTTGAGACATCTCTTTTTCTATGCAGGAATAGGAAAGATGGAGGTAAAAAAAGAGTGGTTCCATTAATTGGAGATGAAAGATTAGATTATTTGCTGGATGAACGATTAAGAATTATTCAAAGTCCATCTGTTTTTTCTTTCTCATTAGATGCAGTATTATTAGCGGATTTTGTCTCTATTCCTTTGAAGAGGGGGGCAATTGTTGATTTATGTAGTGGGAATGGAGTAATTCCACTCTTTTTGTCACTTCGAACAGAGGGAGATATTGTAGGAGTAGAAATACAAGAAAGATTATATGATATGGCAAATAGAAGCATTCAGTATAATCATTTAGAACAAAAAATAAAAATGATTCATGGTGATATTAAGGATGCTCCTAGTTTACTTGGGTATGAGAAGTATGACGCAGTGACGTGTAATCCTCCCTACTTTAAGAAGACGAACTCAATGGCAGAGATTAATGGTAATGAGCATCTTGCTATAGCTAGGCATGAGATTCTCTGTACACTTGAGGATACAATTAGTATATCTAGTCAATTGGTTAAACAAGGTGGAAAAGTAGCTTTTGTTCATCGACCTGGCAGGCTATTAGATATCATTACATTAATGAGGGAGAATCGATTGGAACCAAAGCGAATCCGATTTGTCTATCCAAAAGAAGGTAAAGAAGCGAATATTTTATTAGTTGAAGCAATAAAAGATGGGAAACCAGATTTAAAAGTTCTCCCTCCGTTATTTGTTTATAAAGATGGCAACAATTATACAGAGGAAATGAGCAGAATACTGTATGGAAAATAAGAATCATTATTTTTATGTATTAAAGTGTAAGGATGGCAGCTATTATGCTGGTTATACAAATGATCTTCAAAAGCGAGTAAAAACGCATAATGATGGCAAAGGGGCAAAGTATACAAGAGGGCGTTTACCGGTATCTGTTATTTACTATGAGGAATTTCAGACAAAACAAGAGGCCATGAAAGCAGAGTATGCTTTTAAACAGTTAGATAGAAAGAAGAAGGAAAAGTTTTTATGGAAGGAAGTAGGTGAAGGAAATGAAACAACAAAAAAGCTTTAAAGAAAAAAGGGGAGCGCTGTATTTAGTCCCTACTCCTATCGGGAATTTAGAAGATATGAGTTTTCGAGCAATTAGAATTTTGAAAGAGGCAGATATTATTGCTGCAGAGGATACGCGTAATACAAAAAAACTATGTAATTATTTTGAAATTGCAACTCCAGTAGTCAGCTATCATGAACATAATAAAGAGACTAGTGGTCAAAAGCTAATACAAGCTTTGAAAGAGGATAAAATAATCGCATTAGTAAGCGATGCAGGAATGCCAACCATTGCAGATCCAGGATATGAGCTAGCTATAGATGCTATTAATCAAGAAATCCCAGTTATTCCTCTTCCTGGAGCAAATGCAGCATTAACAGCTCTGATTGCTTCGGGACTTCCGACACATCCTTTCTACTTTTATGGTTTCCTTAATCGTCAAAAGAAGGAGAAGAAGAAGGAGTTGCTTTTCCTAAAGAGTGTTCCAGGTACGTTGCTCTTATATGAATCCCCGCATCGTTTAAAAGAAACATTGGTTTTAATAAGGGAAATTCTCGGTAATAGAAAGATCACATTATGTAGAGAGTTGACAAAGTTATATGAGGAATTTATTCGTGGAACTCTAGAGGAGGCAATTGCTTGGTCTCAGTCAGAAGAAATAAGAGGAGAGTTCTGTTTAGTTATCGAACAAGGAGAATTACAAACGGAAGACAATAATTGGTGGGAAGACTTATCTATTGTTCAACATGTAGATCACTATGTGGAAAAAGAGGGAATTACGGTAAAAGAAGCAATTAAAAAGACTGCATTAGATAGAGAAATGCAAAAAAGAGACATTTATCAAGAATACCATATTCAATAAGAAAAAGGGCTGCTGCCTTAAATCGGAACATCAAAAATATGATGGTGTTCCCCTTTAAGGCGGCAGTCCTTTAGTTTATAAAAAAGAACGAATAAGCTTTTCTTATTTATTCATTCAAGAAACTATGAATAAATAAAGAGTGATGTACTTACACATTTCTAACTTTATTCTTATTTTGCAAGTTCAAAATTGCTTTTAATTTCCGCGATTAATTGCTCTGCACCTTCACGGCTAAGAATTAATTTACCACCAGCTAAAGATAGATTATCATCTGATACTTCTCCAGTAACTTGGCAAGTCATGTTTGGTTTATATTTTTTTAAGATGATTTTTTCATCATCTACATAAATTTCTAGAGCATCCTTTTCCGCAATTCCTAATGTACGTCTTAATTCGATTGGAATTACCACACGACCTAATTCATCAACTTTACGAACAATACCTGTAGATTTCATTTTCTTTTCTCCTCCCAAAAGTAAGTATTTATATTTTTTTCGCTAATTTTCGACAAATTTCTTTGTATGTTTATTATAATACCAGCCATTCCCATAAACGTCAATTATTTATTTTGAAATAAATGTATTTTAAAAAACCTTATTAAAGTAGGCTTTTCTGGAGTATGAAATGATAAATAAACATAGGATGGGATAAATTGGTATAGTATTTTCGTTCTATTTTTGTTATTTTTTCGACAAAAAACAACATTTTTATTTGTCATTTTTTCTTCCAAAACATCGCTGTTGCATTACTAATTATTTTTAGGTATATTTTGATGGGATAAAAGGAAAAATGGCAATAATTATGCGGTTTATAAATGTTCTTATACTTTTTTGTTTCGATAAAAAAGAAGAATGGTTACAATAGTAATAGCAGTTATTTTACTAAAGGTACATATTATATACATATACATAGGAGGAAACTAAGTGAAGGATCAAGAAAAAACTTTTTATATTACTACGCCAATCTATTATCCAAGTGGCAATTTACATATTGGGCATGCCTACACAACAGTTGCTGGAGATGCAATGGCTCGTTATAAAAGAATGAGAGGATATGAAGTTCGTTACTTAACTGGAACGGATGAACATGGGCAAAAAATTCAGCGCAAAGCAGAAGAAGCAGGAATTACACCTATTCAGTATGTAGATGAAATTGTGGCAGGAATAAAGGAATTATGGGATAAGCTTGATATTTCCTATGATGATTTTATCCGTACAACAGAAAAACGACATACGGATGTTGTCGAAAAAATGTTTAAGAAATTAGTGGATCAAGGAGATATTTATTTAGATGAATATCAAGGATGGTATTCTGTTTCTGATGAAACGTATTATACAGAACTACAGTTAGTTGATCCTATATATGATGAACATGGCAAAGTAATTGGAGGGAAAAGCCCCGACAGTGGTCATGCCGTTGAACTAGTAAAAGAGGAATCATATTTCTTTAGAATGGGGAAATATGCAGATCGCTTGTTAGCATTTTACGAGGAAAATCCAGAATTTATCCAACCAGAATCTCGCAAGAACGAGATGATTAATAACTTTATCAAACCAGGATTGGAAGATTTAGCAGTCTCAAGAACGACTTTTGATTGGGGAATTAAAGTGCCAGGGGATCCGAAGCATGTTGTGTATGTATGGATCGATGCCCTTTCCAATTATATTACTGCGCTAGGGTATGGCTCTGACGATGAAACATTATATAAAAAGTTCTGGCCAGCAAATGTACATTTAGTTGGGAAAGAAATTGTTCGTTTTCACACGATATATTGGCCAATCATGCTTATGGCATTAGATCTACCATTGCCTAAGAAAGTCTTTGCACATGGCTGGATTCTAATGAAAGATGGTAAAATGTCTAAATCAAAAGGAAATGTGGTTAATCCAGTGACGTTAATTGATCGTTATGGATTAGATGCTCTTCGTTATTATTTATTAAGAGAAGTACCATTTGGTTCTGATGGTGTGTTTACTCCAGAAGCGTTTGTAGAGAGAGTGAACTTTGATTTAGCGAATGACTTAGGGAACTTATTAAATCGTACAGTGGCGATGATTAATAAGTACTTTAATGGTGAAATTCCTACCTATAAAAATTCAGAGGGAACTTTTGAAAAGTCACTTGTGGAAGCACATCAAGAAACGGTTAAGAAATATGCGGAGCATATGGAAAATATGGAGTTCTCCGTTGTACTAACAACGTTATGGCAATTAGTCAGCAGAAATAATAAATATATCGATGAAACACAGCCATGGGTATTAGCGAAAGAGGAAAAGACAGAAGAATTAGCAGTTGTGATGAATCACTTAGCAGAATCTTTAAGAAGAATCGCAATTATGTTAAAACCATTCTTAACAAGAACACCTGATAAAATTTTTAAACAGTTGAACATACAAGATGAATCCTTACAGACATGGGACAGCTTGGAACGTTTTGGCATAATCCCTGCGGGTACTATAGTAGAGAAGGGAGATCCTATTTTCCCTAGATTAGATATCCAAGAAGAAGTGGAATTTATTAAGAGCGAAATGAAGGGACCTCAAAAGGAAGAAGAAACGAAACAAGAGGTTCAAGAAGTTCCGGACGTAGAGGAAATCACAATAGATGACTTTATGAAGGTAGATTTACGTGTAGCACAAGTGCTGGAAGCTGAACCTGTGAAAAAAGCAGACAAGTTATTGAAGTTACAATTGGATCTTGGTTATGAGAAAAGACAAGTAGTTTCTGGAATTGCTAAATATTATTCTCCTGAAGACTTGGTAGGACGAAAGGTTATTTGTGTAACAAATTTAAAACCAGTTAAATTAAGAGGCGAACTTTCTCAAGGAATGATTTTAGCTGGAAGTCATGACGGCGAATTGTCTCTTGCGACAATCGCAGAGGCTTTACCACTTGGAGCAAAAGTAAAATAAAATGATAGGAAAAACATGGAGATGTTTTAATTGGGGAAATCGCCAAGATCTTTAATGGGAATGGGCGAGAAAACTCCATATTTTAATCATCTCTATGTTTTTTCTTCTTTCATTAAGACTGTGGTGGCAAGGATAGAACGGTCTGAGAAAATAAAGTGTAAATATATTTAACAGATGATGGAGGGATGTTTATCATGTTATTTGATACACATACACATATTAATGCAAATGAGTTTCAAGATGATATAGAAGAAGTGATACAACGAGCACTCGATGTAGGAATGGAAAAAATGGTAGTGGTTGGGTTTGATAGACCTACTATTACAAAGGCGATGGAGCTTATTGACCAGTATGATTTTGTTTACGCAAGCATAGGGTGGCATCCTGTAGATGCTATCGATATGGTAGATGAAGATTTGGTTTGGATTGAAGAATTGGCAAAGCATCCAAAAGTCATTGCAATAGGAGAAATGGGACTAGATTATCATTGGGATAAATCGCCAAAGGATATTCAAAAAGAAGTGTTTAGAAAGCAAATTCAATTAGCAAAAAAAGTAAAACTTCCGATAATTATTCATAATCGTGAAGCGACTGCTGATATTGTTGAAATCTTAAAAGAAGAGGATGCAAAAGAGGTAGGCGGGATTATGCATTGTTATGGAGGAAGTGTAGAAACTGCGCTTGAATGTATAAATATGAATTTTTATATTTCGCTTGGTGGAACGGTTACTTTTAAAAATGCACGAAAGCCAAAGGAAGTTGCAGAAGCCATTTCGTTAGATCATTTATTAATCGAAACGGACTGCCCATATTTAGCACCGACCCCTTTTAGAGGAAAACGCAATGAACCTAGTTATGTAAAACTAGTAGCAGAAGAGATTGCTGCTATAAAAGGGATTTCCTACGAAGAGGTGGCGTCAAAAACAACAGAAAACGCAAAAAAATTATTCGGCATAAACTGATAAAGATTTTTGTCGAATGAAGAAAGAGCTTGTCCGAACTTCCTCTTATTTTTAATCGTTCTACATTGCTTCCTTTTCTCATAGACTAATTATGTCGAGATTTCTTTCTTTCCTTTCGCTTGTTTTTTTTGCATAATAGGATATACGTTCAAAGATTCTAAAGGGTTGACAGCGGACATGATACTCTATATAATCACTCCGAGAGAAAAGGAGGCGTTTTTCATCGTAATCAAAAACATGAAAAACCTGTTTTCAAAATCTTTGAGCAAGAAGAAAGTGTCTATCTTTTTAGCTAGTTTCATCGTTTTTGCGAGTAGTATTGGATTTATAATTTATGAAACTACTAAAAGTACTGTGGCACTAACGCTAAATGGTAAAGAACAAATCATCGAGACGCACTCATCTACTATACAACAAATATTTGATGATTTAGATATTACCGTCGGTTCAAAAGATTATGTGTTTCCCTCGTTAAACACAAAGGTGACAGATAACCTAGAAGTTGTCTGGAAAAAAGCTAAACAGGTTGAATTGCAAAAAGACGACGAGAAGAAAACGGTTTGGACAACAGTAGATACTGTTAAGGAGTTTTTAGAAGAACAAAAAATTTCTTTGAACGAGCACGACCAGATCAATCAGAAAGAAAATAACCCTATAGAACATAAAATGGACGTTGTCGTACATACAGCATTTCCAGTAACGCTAGTAGACGCAGGAAAGAAAAAGCAAGTATGGTCCACTTCGACTACGGTCGCTGACTTTTTAACACAACAGGAGATCTCACTTGATAAATTAGACCGAGTTGAACCAGCTCTAAAGGAAAAAGTGAAAGAAGAAGCTATTGTTAATATAACAAGAATAGAAAAGGTCACCGATGTAGTGGAACAACCGATTAATTTTGCCGTAATCACCCAAAAGGACGATGATCTTCCACACGGAACAGAAAAAGTACTTAAAGAGGGAACTGAAGGAGTGGTCTCTAAAAAGTATGAAGTGACGAAGGAAAATGGCAAAGAGATTTCCCGAAAATTGCTAAGTGAAACAACAGTAAAAGAAAAGCAGGATAAAATTGTCTCTGTTGGAACAAAAGACGAAGTCATTCAACTTGCATCCCGTGGTGAAGAACGTGGGCAAGAAGTGTTCGTCAATTCAACAGCATATACTGCTAGCTGTAATGGATGTTCTGGCCGAACGGCTACTGGAATTGATCTGAAAGCTAATCCTAATGCAAAAGTAATTGCTGTCGACCCAAGTTTTATCCCATTAGGAACAAAAGTTTATGTGGAAGGCTATGGCTACGCTGTTGCTGCCGATACTGGCGGAAGTGTAAAAGGGCAGAAAATTGATGTTTTCTTTTCCACAAAAGCCGAAGCTTACCGTTGGGGTAACAGGCAAGTTAAGATAAAAATAATTAATTAGGTAAAATAGAAATCTCGACAATTTATCATCCAATATCAGATGATAGAAAGTTAGCTAATTTGGCAGAGGGAGCATCTCCTCTGTCCTTTTTTATGTTTCATCACTTGTTAATTAAATTGCAATGAATCAGCCATTTGTTTAAACATAAATATTAGCTATAATGATAATAATTAAAACATTTCTTTCTCTCTGTATATATAGACGATTCATGTTACAATTATGTTTCATTTTTTTTTCAAATTTTAAATATTTTTTTGGAGGTTCCATGAAGATTAAAGAAATAATAGTAGTGGAAGGTCGAGATGATACTACCGCTATTAAGCGAGCGGTAGATGCAGATACAATTGAAACAAACGGTTCAGCTATTAATCAAGAGACATTGGATAAAATAAAGCTAGCCCAAAAAACAAGAGGAGTTATTGTTTTGACAGATCCAGACTATCCAGGTCAAAAAATTCGTCATACAATTGAAATGCATGTTCCTGAATGCAAGCATGCCTTTATTCCGAAGGAGCTTGCTATCCATAAGCATGGTAAAGGTGTTGGGGTGGAACATGCATCAGTAGAAGTAATTAGAGAAGCATTAAAAGAAGCACATCTGATGCAAGAAACAATAAAGGAAGAAATTACAAAGGAAGATTTAATTGATGCGGGCTTAATTGGCGGTGCTGATTCTAAGGAGCGAAGAGAACAGTTAGGTAAGCTGCTTAAAATTGGGTATACAAATGGAAAACAGCTCTATAAACGATTATTGATGTTTCATATTACAAAGGCAGAGTTTGCACAAGCGATTAAGGAAATACGCCAGGAGGATAAGCATGTATAAAGATATAGCAACACCCGCAAGGACAAGAGCAATACTAGATAAATATGGTTTTTCCTTTAAGAAAAGCTTAGGACAGAACTTTTTAATTGATACAAACATTTTGAGAAATATTGTGGATCATGCGCAGTTAACAGAAGATTCAGGTGCAATTGAGGTTGGCCCTGGAATTGGCGCATTAACAGAACAATTAGCAAAGCGGAGCAAAAAGGTTGTAGCGTATGAGATTGATCAACGTCTATTACCGATTTTAAAAGAGACACTTGAACCATATCCTCACGCAAAAATTATCCACCAGGATATTTTAAAGGCAAATGTTAAGGAAATGTTAGACACAGAGTTTAAAGATATCAAGGATATTATGCTTGTTGCTAATTTACCTTATTATGTTACAACGCCGATTATTATGAAGATACTAGAAGAAAAGTTACCTTTAAGAGGCATTGTGGTAATGCTACAAAAAGAAGTGGCAGAACGAATTTCAGCGAAGCCAGGAACGAAGGAATATGGTTCTCTTTCAATTGCCATTCAGTATTATACAAAACCAGAAGTGGTTATGATTGTACCAAAAACTGTTTTTGTCCCTCAACCAAATGTGGATTCAGCTGTTATTCGTCTTACGATTAGAGAAACACCGTCTGTTGTAGTGAAAAATGAAGCATTTTTCTTTCAAATAACAAGAGCCAGCTTTGCACAAAGAAGAAAAACGATTCTCAATAACTTATCGAGCCAATTAGAGGGTGGAAAAGAAAAGAAGGCAGAAATCATAGAAGCGCTGGAACAAGCGGAAATTGAGCCTTCTAGACGCGGAGAATCATTATCTATTGAAGAGTTCGCGAAGCTCAGTGACATACTTTATGAAACGTTTGGAAAATAATGATGATAAATAGGTGTACAGATTAATTGCTTTTCCTAAAAAATATCAAGGAAGAGGAAGCTTTCTGTGCACCTTTTTATATGATGTTTTATTTGGTAAAGGTTGTTGTTAGGAAAGGGGAGCAGCCGATGTTCTCATTCTTCTTTTTCGAATTGCTCACAACTTTATAGACGTATGCATAATTTATCAGAGATAGATATTGAATAATAATATCCACTCAGGAGAAACAAGTTTGGGTTAATTGGAGTGACAAGAGTGACTATAAATATCATGGATATCGTCGGTAGAGAGTCTTATCAATGTGATTTATTGTTTCGAATAATTGACATGAAAGAGGTAAATGGCCAAAAAATTGCCATTCTTTATGGAGAAGATTTTCGCTTGATTGCAGATGCTCCATATGAGGATTTAGTATTAATTAATCAACCGATGCAACGAAAAATTTCCCAAAAGGTTCAGTTAATGGAGGAACAATCTCTCCAATTATTTCGACAAGATGTGAATCTTTTGCGAAGAAAGCAGGAGTATCAAGTAACAGAAGCTTATAGCAAGCCTTCTAACTATTTTCAATTACCGGGTAAAGTACTCCATATTGATGGAGATCCCAACTATTTGAAAAAGTGTCTCACTTTATACGAAAAAATTGGGATACCCGTCAATGGAGTGCACTGCAATGAAAAAGAGATGCCAAGTAAAATAGGCAGTCTTTTGGATTACTATCGCCCTGATATACTGGTTATAACAGGTCATGATGCTTATTCTAAAGCACTAGGAGACAAAAGTGATATTAATGCATACCGACACTCTAAATACTTTGTACAGACCGTCAGAGAGGCGAGAAAGAAGCTTCCTAATCTGGATCAGTTAGTTATTTTTGCTGGTGCTTGTCAATCCCACTTTGAATCCCTTATTTATGCAGGAGCTAATTTTGCAAGTTCCCCCTCAAGAGTAAATATTCATGCCCTTGATCCAGTTTATATTGTTGCCAAGATAAGCTTTACACCTTTTATGGAAAGAGTAAACGTTTGGGATGTTTTAAGGAATACATTAACGGGTGAAAAGGGACTAGGTGGAATTGAAACAAAGGGAGTACTGCGAACAGGCATGCCATATCATGTAGATTCGGCGGAAGAGGTGTAACAAAGACAGAAGCTTTTAAATATTACACACAGGATAAGGTACGCTTTTACCCTTTAAAAAATGGGGAGCTATCTGGATTCTGTGTGTTTTTAGCTAGAAGATGCTTTATTTCCTTTGAAAGATATAAGTAGTTGAAAAAAATTGAAATTTTCTACATATTTATGCTCACTTTGTGCAAACTATATTTGTTGAAAAATTGGAGAAAAATAAGAATAAAAAATATTGACAACTTCTAAAAAAGACTGTTATAATTTATGTTTTTATTTGACTCTGTTGTGTCAGTATGATATACTTTACACAGTGAGGTGGACCGAATGGCAAAAACATTATCAGATATAAAAAAAGCTCTTGATTCAAATTTAGGAAAAAGACTTATGCTGAAGGCAAATGGCGGTCGTCGGAAGACAATTGAACGTTCAGGAGTATTAGCAGAGACTTATCCATCTGTGTTTGTAGTGGAGTTAGATCAGGATGAAAATGCATTTGAACGTGTATCATACAGCTATGCAGATGTTTTAACAGAAACGGTTCAAATTACCTTCTTCGAGGATACATCAGGACAAATTGCTTTAAGCTAACTATTATTGCTTGAAAGCATTAAGCGGCAGTGAACAATTTGTTTGCTGCTTTTTTCATGGAGAAAAATAATGATTTGCAAATAAAGATGATTGCAGATGTATAAATAAGCATATGTTTTGGCAACAAATAGATAACATGAAAAACTAGTGATGGATACATACTAAGCTTACCGTGGGTGATGAAAGGAGAGATTCACTTTGGGTAGACGAAAAGGAATTATGTCTGAAGGATTGAAGGAAGAATTAGCAAAAGAGCTTGGTTTCTATGATGTAGTCCAGAAAGAGGGCTGGGGCGGTATTCGTGCAAGAGACGCAGGGAATATGGTCAAAAGGGCAATAGAAATAGCAGAGCAAAGTCTTCTTACTCAAAATAAAGAGTAATGTGTAACTTCGAAATTCACTTTACGTCCATCTTATTTGTACGATAATCAAATTGGATTTACCCACGGCAATTTATAGAATCTATCATTAGCGTATATCTATATTATCGATTAAATAGTATAGATATAAGGAGTTAATGATAGATTCTTTTTTTATTCAAGGATGATGGGGAGTAAGAGCTCACCTCAATTGTTGATAAATTATAGGAAAACACAATCTCAATTGTATGTAAGAGAATAATTTGTGGTAAAATCACTATATCTATATAGAAGATTAGATGAGCATAAAGCTTGTTAGGCACGGAATAAGGGTAAGATAAAGTTCGTCTAGCCTACTATTATTATCTCCTTTAAGGAAAATCCTCTTTCGTTAGTTGGAGAAAAAAGTAAATGATGAAATTGTTAAGTGGGTGGAAATATTGAAGCTTTTGGTGAAAGCGCCAGCTAAAATCAATTTGTCATTAGATGTGCTTCATAAGAGACCAGATGGGTATCATGAAGTAGAAATGATTATGACGACAATTGATTTAGCAGATAGAATTGAGCTAGCATTGTTAGATAACGATGTAATAAAAATAGTTTCTCTTAATAGGTTTGTTCCTGATGACCAAAGAAATCTTGCTTATCAGGCAGCAAGTATATTAAAGGAAAAGTTTGATGTGAAAAAAGGCGTAGAAATTAAAATTGAGAAACATATTCCTGTTGCAGCAGGTCTTGCTGGAGGAAGCAGCGATGCAGCGGCAGTATTACGCGGTTTAAATAAGTTATGGGATTTAGGATTAACATTAGATGAATTAGCTGTCATTGGAGCTGAAATTGGGTCTGATGTGTCTTTTTGCGTCTATGGGGGCACTGCCCTTGCAACTGGAAGAGGGGAAATCATTAAGGAGTTGCCTGCGCCACCAGTGTGCTGGGTTATTTTAGCAAAACCATTTATTGGTGTATCAACAGCTGATATTTATAAAAGACTAGATATTGAGACAATTGAGCATCCCAATACGGAGAAAATGATTGAGTCCATTTCAGCGAAAGATTATGATCTTATGTGTAATAGCGTTGGGAATGTGTTAGAGAATGTTACTCTATCCTTATACCCAGAGGTTGCTCAAATTAAAGAACAAATTTGCAAATTTGGTGCAGATGCTGTTCTTATGAGCGGAAGTGGACCCACTGTTTTTGGATTGATTCAACATGATTCAAGGATGAATCGGGTTTACAATGGTTTGAGAGGATTTTGTGATCAAGTATTTGCGGTTCGAATGATTGGGCAACGACATACTCTTGATTAAATCCGTATAATAATGTAAAATTGTCTTTAAATATTCGGATTTTGGGGGTTCAGTTATGAAATTTCGTCGTAGTGAGCGTTTAATAGACATGACGAATTACTTGCTGGAGCATCCTAGGCAGTTAGTATCTCTTTCTTACTTTGCAGAAAAGTACGGTGCAGCCAAGTCTTCAATCAGTGAAGATTTGGCTATTGTTAAAGAAACATTTGAGCAAAGAGGAATAGGGACTTTACATACATTGCCAGGAGCAGCCGGTGGAGTAAAGTATCAAGTAAAAGTCAGTGATGAAGCAGCGAAACCATTTGTTGAGGAGCTTTGTGATTTGATAAAAAGTCCAGAAAGGCTTTTGCCCGGCGGATATCTATATATGAATGATATTCTGGGAAATACGACTATCATGCAAAAAGTGGGAAGACTGTTTGCCTCTGCTTTTGCTGATACGGATATTGATGTGGTCATGACAGTTGCTACTAAAGGGATTCCTTTGGCATATGCAGTTGGAACTTATTTAAATGTTCCGGTAGTTATGGTTAGAAGAGACAGTAAAGTAACAGAAGGCTCCACGGTGAGTATTAATTATGTTTCTGGTTCTACAAAAAGAATCCAAACGATGCTGCTTTCTAAAAGAAGTTTAGAAGATGGCTCAAAAGTATTGATTGTGGATGACTTTATGAAAGCTGGCGGTACCATCAATGGTATGATTAGTCTATTAGAGGAATTCAATGCAAGCGTTGCAGGAATCGCAGTATTAGTAGAAGCAGAGGAAGCAGAGGAAAGACTAGTGGATGATTATTTATCACTAGTAAAATTATCCGGTGTTGATGTAAAAGAAAAGAAAATTTCTGTGGAAAATGGTAATTATTTCGACAAAAAGTAACTCTTAGGGGGAAAAGACAAATGAAAGTTGTTCAAACAAGTAACGCACCAGCAGCTATCGGACCGTATTCTCAAGGGATTATTGTGAATAATTTATTTTTCAGTTCTGGTCAAATTCCTTTAACTGCAGAAGGTACCTTAGTAGAGGGAGACGTGCAGACACAGACACATCAAGTATTCAAAAATTTAGCAGCCGTCCTTAAAGAGGCAGGAGCATCCTTTGAAACGGTTGTGAAGGCAACGGTGTTTATTAAAAATATGGAAGACTTTCAAGCAATCAATGAAGTATATGGAGAATATTTCTCTACACATAAGCCCGCTCGTTCATGTGTAGAAGTAGCTAGACTTCCTAAGGATGTATTAGTTGAAATCGAAGTTATCGCACTTTGTAAATAAGTTACTTCATAAAGGAAGATAGTCGGAGATTAAGTGGAAAAACAGAAGATTTTATCACTTTTAGGCACTTTTTCTTTATTTTATTCCTAAATATTCTAAAAAATTTCACCTTTAAAGAAGGAGTTATGAGAATTCTGTTGAATTTAATAACTAGATTTTATCTTCTAGTAAAGGTGGTGAACAGGATGGAAGTAACTGATGTAAGGCTACGCCGAGTTAACACGGATGGACGTATGAGAGCTATTGCCTCTATTACACTAGATAATGAATTTGTTGTTCACGATATTAGGGTAATTGACGGAAATAATGGACTATTTGTAGCGATGCCAAGTAAACGAACTCCAGATGGTGAGTTTAGAGATATCGCTCATCCAATTAACTCTGGTACAAGAGGAAAAATCCAGGAAGCAGTTTTGGCAGAATACCACCGCCTGGGTGAATTAGAAATTGAATTTGAAGAAGCTGGAGCTTCCTAAAATAATCTGCAGCTAGAGCCTACTTCCTAAGAGTAAGGCTCTTTTTTTATTCCTATTTCTCTCCTATTTACCCCTTGATTTTCCAATGAAAACAATTTGTTCTTCTAGTATCATAAAAGAGATAAGTTTTTTTTATTTTTCATGGTTGTTGGAAGTAGTTCTCCGTATAAAAAAGGAAAATGTTACAATTAATAAACAGCTTTTATAAAGAAGCGTACATAAAATGTGAATCCTTCCTTGAAATCAAGAGTTATTTAAGATATATTTTTTAGTGGATAAAAAGGTTATTGGAGGCCTGTGAATGACAACTCGTTACGCAGTGATTTTAGCCGCAGGACAGGGTACTAGAATGAAGTCAAAACTTTATAAAGTACTTCATCCTGTTTGTGGGAAACCGATGGTACAGCACGTTGTAGATCAAGTGGAAAAGCTACAAATGGATTCAATCGTAACAGTAATTGGCCACGGTTCAGAAAAAGTAAAAGCACAGCTTGGCAATAGTGTTAAATACGTAAATCAAAAAGAACAGCTTGGAACGGCACATGCAGTAATACAAGCAAAAGATCTTCTTGTAGACAAAGAAGGAGTGACACTTGTTATATGTGGGGATACGCCTCTCATGACAAGTGAAACGATAGAAGCGCTCTTTTTACACCATGAGAAAGTAGGAGCGAAGGCAACCATTTTAACGGCAAAGGCAAGTAAGCCAGATGGGTACGGCAGAATCATTCGTAATTCAATGGGTGTAGTAGAGAAAATCGTAGAACACAAGGATGCAACGGATGAAGAAAGAAAAATAACAGAAATTAACACAGGTACCTATGTATTTGATAATGCTCTATTATTTCAGGCTTTAGATAATGTTTCCAATGAAAATGTTCAAGGAGAGTATTATCTGCCAGACGTTATCGAGATTTTAAAACAGCAGGGAGAAACTGTAAGTGCATTCCAAACCACAGATTTCAATGAAACAATTGGTGTGAATGATCGGATTGCTTTATCTGAAGCAGAATCAATCATGAGAAAGCGAATCAATGAACAGCATATGCGCAATGGCGTAACAATTATTGATCCGACCAATACTTATATTGGAGCAGACGTAATGATTAAAGAGGATACAGTTATATATCCTGGAAGTATGATTAAAGGAAATACTGTAATAGGTTCAGATTGTATTATTGGGCCAAATACAGAAATAAATAATTGTTCAGTGGGAAATAATACGGCTATTAAACAATCTGTTGCCCACGATAGCAGCATTGGGTCTGATGTGAATATTGGACCGTTTGCCCATATTCGTCCAGCCTCTATGATTGATGATGAAGTGAAAATTGGAAACTTTGTTGAAATCAAGAAAGCGACATTTGGAAAAGGCAGTAAGGCATCACATTTAAGTTATATTGGAGATGCGAATGTTGGTAGTGATGTCAATATTGGCTGTGGTACCATTACAGTTAATTATGATGGCAAAAAGAAGTTTTTGACGACGATAGAAGATGGCGCATTTATTGGATGCAATTCCAATTTGATTGCACCTGTCACAGTTGGTAAGGGTGCTTATGTTGCAGCAGGCTCCACCATTACAGATAACGTTCCTTCTGAGGCACTTTCAATTGCCCGTGCACGTCAAGTTAATAAAGAGAATTATAAACGTAAATAAATAGGTTAAAAGGAAGAATAATTCGTTTAATAGATATGTTTCATTCTTCGTACTATAAGTGGAAAAAGACCAGTGGAGGTTCAGCATGCCAGTTAAGAATTTAGATCCAAATTTGAAGGTATTCAGTTTAAACTCTAATCCTGCCTTAGCGCAGGAAATTGCCGATTCAATTGGAGTAGAATTAGGGAAATGTTCAGTAACACGTTTTAGCGATGGTGAAATTCAAATTAATATTGAGGAAAGTATCCGTGGTTGTGACGTATATGTTATTCAGTCAACAAGTGCACCCGTTAACGAACATATTATGGAGTTATTAATTATGATTGATGCATTGAAGCGTGCCTCAGCTAAGACGATTAACCTAGTAATTCCTTATTATGGGTATGCTAGACAAGATAGAAAAGCAAGAGCACGAGAACCAATTACAGCGAAATTAGTTGCCAATTTATTAGAGACAGCTGGAGCAACTCGTGTTATTACATTAGACTTGCATGCACCACAAATTCAAGGTTTCTTTGATATTCCGATTGATCACTTAATGGGTGTGCCAATCCTTGGTAATTACTTCAGTCAACGAGAATTTGATGGAGAGCTTGTTATTGTTTCTCCAGATCATGGTGGGGTTACAAGAGCAAGAAAACTTGCAGAACGATTAAAGGCGCCAATTGCTATTATTGATAAAAGACGTCCAAAGCCAAATGTTGCGGAAGTAATGAATATTGTTGGTAATATTGAAGGGAAAATTGCTATCCTTATTGATGATATTATTGATACAGCAGGTACCATTACACTTGGTGCCAATGCTCTAGCAGAAAATGGAGCAAAAGAGGTTTATGCTTGCTGTACACATCCTGTTTTGTCAGGACCTGCAATGGAGAGAATTAACAATTCTAAAATCAAAGAATTAGTTGTAACAAACTCAATTGAATTGGGTGAAAAGAAACTTTCAGCTAATGTTATTCAATTATCAGTTGCTGATCTATTAGGTGAAGCAATTTTACGTGTTCATCAAGATCAATCAGTAAGTTTCTTATTTGATTGATAAAACCCTTTATATCATTCTAATTAGTCGCTTGTCTAAAAGGCAGGCGGCTATTAGTATTGTGCCTTTCTTTTAAACAGATAGTAAATTCTTTATGTTTAAATATCTTCCATTTAGGGCATTTTTTATATAAGAGTGTTCATTTGATAAAATAATGGAAGGTGAAATCATGACAACTACTTTACAGGCAAAAAAACGTACGATGGACAAACATTCAAGCTTAACAAAATTAAGAAATAATGGAGAAATTCCAGGTATCGTTTATGGATCAAAAGTAGAAAATACGGCTATTTCCTTGAGTGAGGCTAATTTCTTGAAAACGATTCGTGAAGTTGGGAGAAATGGCGTTATTTCACTAGATATTGATGGGGAAAATTATAATGTCGTTTTAAATGAGTATGATGCTGATCCAATTAAGCGAGGCATTATACATGTGGACTTTTTAGCGGTAGACTTATCGAAGGCTATCAGCGCACCAGTAAAAGTATCTTTAGTGGGGGATGCTGCTGGAGTAAAGGATGGTGGCGTTATGCAGCAGGCTTTATACGAAGTAACAGTTACAGCAAAGCCTAATGATATACCATCTAGTATTGACATTGATGTAACAGAGCTTCAGGTAGGAGATACGATTACTATCGAAGATGTGAAGGGTTATGATAAAATAGAAATTAACCATGAAAAAGAGGAAGTAATAGCATCAATTCTTGCACCGAGACAGGAAGAAGAGATTAGTACAGGAGAACAACAAGAAGAAGGTATGCCGGATAATGTAGAAGGCAGAGAAACAGAGCCGGAAACAGCTGAAGAATAATCCGATTTATCAAAATGTATTCTCCCTGTACGTTTTTAGAAAGGGATTTCTAGAAAAGCAAAAGCAAGAAAAAGGTTTGACCGATTAGCATTCTAATGGCCAAACCTTTTTCTTGTATGATATAAGTATAGAATGAAAAGCAGGGGGATTCATATGAAATTAATTGTAGGCCTTGGTAACCCAGGGAAGCAATATGATAGAACAAGACATAATATTGGATTTGAAGTAATTGATTTTTTATCAAGTCATTATAATATTCCATTAGATAAGGCAAAATTCAAAGGGAATTATGGAATTGGAGTTATTGGCGGTGAAAAAGTGATTTTATTAAAGCCGCTTACATATATGAATCTTTCTGGGGAGTCTATTCGCCCCATTATGGATTACTATGATCTAGTGCCAGAAGATTTAGTCGTTATTTATGATGATCTAGATCTGCCAGTCGGAAGAATCCGACTTCGACAAAAAGGGAGCTCTGGCGGACATAATGGGATTAAGTCAACTATTCTTCATGTTGGTACAGAAAAATTCAATCGTATAAGAGTTGGAATTGATCGTCCTAAAAACGGAATGAAAGTAGTTGATTATGTCCTTGGGAAATTTACGAAAGAAGAAATGGATATATTAGAGGGAACCATTAAAAAATGTGCAGATGCGTGTGCGCAATGGGCAGAAGAACCCTTTTTGCAAGTAATGAATAAATATAATATCCAGTAAGATAGAGAATCATCCGCTTATTTTGGTTATATTTACATCCGAATAGGTGAATACTAGCAATATTAATGTGCTAGTAAGGAGGCCTAGGGATGGCTATACATTATCATTGCAGACATTGTGGTGTGCATATGGGAACACTTGATGCAGAATCCATTGCAGCAAATCGCTTAGGATTTGATCATTTATCAGATGAAGATCGATCAGAAATGATTCAATATCATCAAACAGGTGATATTGAGGTAAAGTCTATTTGTGAAGATTGCCAAGAGTCATTGTCAAAAAACCCTGGCTACTATGAAAATGATTATTTGATTCATTAGAGGAGATTTGGCTGTTTTTTAATTCGGGAAAAGCTTTGGAATAATCCAAAGCATTTTTCCGTTGTCTATATATTTGTTTTCTTGCGGATAGCAGGAATATAGGCAAGATATCTCGTATATAACAACATTAAGGAGTATTTTCTTTAACCTTTTTTTAAATGATGCCATGATAAGCACGGTTCCATTCTGCTTAAGGGGGCATGAACTGAAGGATTAATAGTAACTATGTCATTAATCACGAAATAAATAGATTGCAATCATAATTATTTCTTGTAAGATAAGAACAAATTACCAGAAATGGATGCACGTTGAAAATAAAAAGAGCTAGCGAGCAGGCAGTCATATACTTTACTAAAAAAATAAGATAAAACTAGCTCAACACCACTTTTATGGTGTCTTTTGCTTTCGAATGGGAGGGAAAATTTTTTGTTAGGGCTAAAACAATTATTTAAACAGCAAGAAGATATACAAAATGTCATTTCAGGACTAGAAGCTGGGTTACATGAACAATTGGTTTCAGGACTTTCCAATTCAGCACGTACTCTATATATGACTTCAATTTATGAAAAAACAAAAAAGCCATTACTAATTGTGACTCATAATTTATTACAGGCGCAAAAACTATACGATGATATTACCAATATTGTGGATGAAAAGGATGTTTTTCTCTATCCTGCAAATGAGTTAATTGCAGCTGAAATTAGTATTGCAAGTCCAGAATTAAAGGCTCAGCGTATAGAGGTATTGAATTATTGGGCGAAAAAAAAGTCGGGAATCATGATTGCGCCAGTAGCAGGTCTGAGAAAGCTACTTCCTCCAAAAAAGTTATGGAAGGAAGCTCAGCTAAAACTTGAGATTGGGCAAGATCTTGATTTAGAAGCCTTTTTATTAAAGCTTGTTCATATGGGATATGTACGCTCGGAGATGGTTTCATCGCCGGGAGAATTTAGTGTGCGCGGTGGAATTTTAGATATTTATCCATTAACGGAGGAAGATCCGCTCCGGATTGAATTATTTGATACAGAAATTGATTCGATTAGAGCCTTTTCACTTGAAGATCAACGTTCGAAGGAAAAAAAGGAAAACGTTAGCATTGGACCAGCGACAGAAATTCTTTATGATGAGAATGCAGTCGGCGACTTGCTGGCTATGTTGGAAAAAGGCTTAGCCCAAAGCTTAAAGAAAATAAAAGATGAAGCGACAAAGACGTTACTGACCCAAAATATTAGTAGGGAAATGGAACAGCTAAGAAATGGGCAAAAGCCAGAACAATTATATAAATACTTATCCATTCTTTATGGAGAGCATATCAGTTTAATAGATTATTTACCGAATAACGGTTTTTTAATTGTCGATGAAATTAGTAGAGTGCAAGAAATGAATGACACGCTTGAGAAAGAGGAAGCTGATTGGTATACAAGCTTGTTAGGTGAGGGAGAAATTATTCATGGGTTAACCTTATCGCAGAGTATCAATCATCTTTTACATCAGGCAAAACAGCCCATTGTCTACTTATCTTTATTTTTACGCCATGTGCCAAATACTAATCCGCAAAATATCATAAATGTTTCTTGTAAACAAATGCAGAATTTCCACGGGCAAATGAATGTTTTGAAGACAGAAATGGAAAGGTGGAAAAAAAATCATTACACCGTTGTTCTGCTTGGTAATAGTGAGGAACGCTTAGAAAAGTTAGAGCAAGTTCTTCAAGATTATGATATGGAAGTAATGATTCAAAAAAATGCTAAGAAGATTTCTGAAGGGAAAATTCAATTATTAGAAGGACATCTTCAGTCAGGCTTCGAGCTTCCTATCCTAAAATTAGCGGTAATAACAGAAGAAGAACTATTTAAGACAAAGACTAAAAAGATATCCAAAAGAAGACAAAAGCTGACAAATGCAGAGCGTATTAAGAGCTACTCTGAGTTAAATGTTGGTGACTATGTAGTCCATGTTAACCATGGTATTGGTAAATATCTTGGGATTGAAACACTTCAAATTAATGGTGTCCACAAGGATTACCTACATTTGCGATATCAAGGAAATGATAAGTTATACGTTCCTGTTGAGCAGATTGATTTGGTCCAAAAATATGTTGGATCAGAGAGCAAAGAACCAAAGATATACAAATTGGGCGGTAACGATTGGAAGAAAGTAAAGAAAAAGGTAGAGTCTTCTGTTCAGGATATAGCGGATGATCTTATTAAGCTATATGCAGAAAGAGAGGCTTCTGTTGGTTATGCCTTCTCTCCGGATGGAGAAATGCAGCGAGAATTTGAAAGTGCATTTGCCTACCAGGAAACAGAGGATCAATTACGGTCTATTCATGAGATTAAAAAAGACATGGAAAGAGAAAGACCGATGGATCGCCTTCTTTGTGGAGATGTTGGTTATGGGAAAACAGAGGTTGCAATCAGAGCGGCTTTTAAAGCGATAGCGGATGGAAAGCAAGTAGCCTTCTTGGTTCCAACAACTATTTTAGCGCAACAGCATTATGAAACATTGAGAGAGCGTTTTCAGGATTATCCAATTGAGATTGGCTTACTCAGCAGATTTAGAACGAGAAAACAGCAAAATGACACGCTAAAAGGTCTTAAAGCGGGAACAATTGATATTGTCGTAGGAACGCATCGGATTTTATCAAAGGATATCTCTTATCGAGATTTAGGTTTATTGATTATCGATGAGGAACAACGCTTTGGTGTAACGCATAAAGAGAAAATAAAACAATTAAAAACCAACATTGATGTATTGACGCTAACGGCTACACCAATTCCAAGAACACTCCATATGTCTATGCTAGGTGTACGTGACTTATCAGTTATCGAGACCCCTCCTGAAAATAGATTCCCTATTCAAACCTATGTAATGGAGTATAACGGTGGGCTTGTAAGAGAAGCGATTGAAAGAGAACTTGCTAGAAATGGCCAAATTTATTTTCTGTATAACTGGGTAGAAGACATTGAGAGAAAGGCTGAGGAAATTTCAATGTTGGTGCCTGACGCTAGAGTTACTTATGCTCACGGGAAAATGACAGAAAATGAATTGGAATCAGTAATGCTTGGGTTTTTAGAAGGGGAATATGATGTTTTAGTAAGTACGACGATTATTGAAACAGGAGTAGATATACCAAATGTAAATACACTAATTGTCCAGGATGCAGATCGTATGGGGTTGTCGCAATTATACCAATTACGAGGAAGGGTTGGACGTTCGAATCGAGTAGCTTATGCATATTTTACGTATAAGAAGGATAAAGTTCTAACAGAAGTTGCGGAAAAGAGATTGCAGGCAATTAAAGAGTTTACGGAATTAGGATCTGGCTTTAAAATTGCTATGCGTGATTTGACTATTCGTGGTGCTGGAAATCTTCTCGGTGCCCAACAACATGGATTTATTGATTCAGTTGGGTTTGATTTATACTCTCAAATGCTAAAAGAAGCCATTGAAGAGAGAAAAGGAACAATTAGTGAAGAACAAAGGCAGACGATTGAAATTGACCTAGATATAGATGCCTATATTCCTGATTTTTACATTAATGATGGACAGCAAAAAATTGAAATGTATAAACGCTTTAGAGGTGTTACTTCCTTAGAGGATATGGAAGAGTTAAGAGAAGAATTAATTGATCGTTTTGGAGACTATCCAGAAGAAGTTTCGTATCTTTTCAAAATCACAGAAATGAAGATTTATGGAAAGCAAGCAGGAGTAGAATTGATCAAGCAGACGAAGGATGAAGTTCTTATTTTATTATCGGAACATGGAAGCGATCGAATGGATGGCCAAAAAATATTTGAGAAAAGTTCTAAGTATGGTCGAATGATTGGTCTTGGTATGGAAGGAAGAAAATTAAAAATGATCTTCCATGTAAAAGGTGTCGAAAAAGAAAAGTGGCTGAAAGCTTGCCATGAAATGGTAGAAGCATTAAATACATTTAAAAAAGAACCAGAACAAGTAACTAAATAATGGGGACGAACTTCCTTACAGTCTTGTAATAAGAGCGTAAGTATCCCCAAACAAGAGAAACCCGAGTAATTATACGGATGCTAATAAAATTTCGTATAATCATTGGGTTTTTCGTTTTCAAAAATCTAAAGTCCTCTAATTCGGATAAGTGTTCTCTATTGGCTTATATAAATACTATAAACCAGTCATTATTTAAATCGTTATATAGAGTGCTTATCTTTCCCCACTAGCTAACTTGTTTGTGCCGCCCGTCCTTCCTGTTCCTATTTTATAAAGAAAATTGCGTTAATAGGATGTTTAATATAGGGGGACAAGGGTATAAACAATATAGATAACAATAGTAGATTTTCCTTTGAATGACATCTAAGTAAATACAGGAATAAATAAATGATTTATCCCAATATGGGAGTCAAGATTGATAATATGGTAAATCTTTTTCCTTCGTGAAATATTCAAAAAGGAAAATAAAGCTACCTAGAGAAAATTTTGCATGATTAATGTATAGAACTTACCATATGAAAGATACTATGTTTAAATATGGTGAACATTTCATGTATAGTGAGAATGCTTTCGCCAATTTTAAAAAATCATCTGATGAAAGTGAGGCAACACGGAATGAAAGCAACTGGAATTGTGCGTCGAATCGATGATTTGGGTCGTGTCGTTATCCCAAAAGAAATCAGAAGAACATTACGAATTCGCGAAGGGGACCCATTAGAGATTTTTGTTGATCGAGATGGAGAAGTTATTTTAAAGAAATATTCACCTATAAGTGAATTAAGCGATTTTGCTAAGGAATATGCAGAGGCTCTCTATGATAGTTTAGGAAATGCTGTGCTAATTTGTGATAGAGATTCCTACATCGCTGTTTCGGGTGGATCGAAAAAGGACTATTTAAATAAGAACATTAGTAGTGTAGTGGAAAAGGCCATGGAGGATAGAGGGTCCATTCTGATGAATCAACAAGATCAAGTATCCTTAGTTGATGGTACTACTGAAACGATTTCTGCCTATACTATTGGTCCTATTATTGCAAATGGTGATCCAATTGGGGCGGTTGTCATTTTCGCAAAAGAGGACTCACTTGGTGATGTAGAGAAAAAGGCAGTAGAAACCGCAGCAGGATTTTTAGCTCGCCAAATGGAATCATAAGGTTTACCTAACAATTTTACTAAAGCATAAATTTTAAAGTCGGCAAACTCGAAAAAGAGTTGTCGACTTTTTTCATTTACGAATAGAATAGACTCTATGATGAAAATTGTTCTATTAAACGTAGAACAAATCTGTTATAATAAGAATATAACAGTATGAGGTGATTAATGATGTATATACAAATAAATCCTGAATTGGAAATGCCCATCTATGAACAACTTACCATGCAAATCATGATAGGGATAATTAGGCAAGAATTACAGAATGGTGATGTGTTACCATCTGTTCGTTCACTGGCCGCTGATTTAGGTGTCAATATGCATACTGTGAATAAAAGTTATCATGCTCTCGAAAAAAAGGGGCTCATTCAAATTATTCCTAAATCTGGTGCAATCATTCGAACAAACAATGGGATTCCAACCCAAGAAGAGCAGGGCAGAATTTCAAATAGCCTAAAACCAATGATTGTGGAAGCTTTAGTAATAGGAATGAAGGAAAAAGAAATAACGGGGTTAATACAATCCATTATCCATAAATTAAAGGAGGAATAAAATATGGAGACCATTATTTTTATTAGTATGATCATCATAACTGTTTTTTTTGAAGCTGCTATGCCTTTTCTAGTACGAAAAACAGTTGTATTTGGGGTAACCATTCCCAACAAACAAGTAAATAATCCGCAAATTTCAACCTATAAAAGACGATATTCTCTCTTGGTTATCATTCCTTCTCTTATTGGAATTATTGCTTATTATATTTGGCAAGCTGCGAATAATATTCAAGCAGATCAAGTAGCGATTGGTGGAACCGTTTTGCTGTTTGCTATTTTGTTTTGGAGCTTAAGTCTCTACTTTTATTTTCACGGAAAAATGATGGCACTAAAAGCAGAGAACAAGTGGGAGGCGGAGCTAAAAGAAATAAATATAACAGAAATTGGAGTTAGACAAAAGGATGAGATGCTCCCGTGGTATGTTTTTCTTATTCCAATAATTATTACGGTAGGATTTTTGATCTTTACGGCAACACAGTATCATTTATTACCAGCGGAAATTCCTGTACACTGGGGATTGTCTGGAAAAGCTGATCGATTTACGAAGAAGACGCCTATATCTGGTGTGTCCATGCTACTGATTTTACTGGTTATGCAGATTATGTTCTTAAGCATAAACAGCGCCACTAAAAAATCAGGGATTAAAATAAGTGCCAATAATAAACATGCATCTAAGCTTAGACAGCTAAAGTATCGCAAATATACAAGCTGGTTTTTCCTTCTTACGTCTATTGCTATAACAGTTCTTATTATATTGTTACAATTAACTATTTTATACGATAATATCTTCAGTGATCACTTAGTTTTTCTTATTCCAATTATTATTACCTTATCTATATTAATTGGGGCAATTTTATTTACGATTAAATTAGAAAGATTAAATCGCGGAGCAGAGGGGGAAGAACAGGACACCAAAGAAATCTCATCTTTTGATGGGGATAGCTATTGGAAGGGTGGTTTAATTTATTTTAATAAAAGCGATCCTTCTATTTTTGTAGAGAAGCGTTTTGGTGTTGGTTGGACATTGAACTTTGCGAATCCAATTGGGTATGTCATTGTTTTTGTTCCATTGCTAATTATTATCTTACTAAGCATTATAGAATAAAGGAATTGTTTTTAGGCTGCTGGTACAAAACAAAATATATAATGGATAAAGAAAAAATTAGACACATTATTTTAACCTATGGTCTGAGTTCAATATTCTATTGGACACAGACCATTTAGTTTTTAAGCAAACTAACATTACTAGGAAAAACGGAGCAGGCTGAATACACGTAGACTCCTATGGGAGGCTTGGCGCTTGCCCCAGGGAAAGTAAAGTGTATTCAGGCTGCGGGTGATCACCACAAACCTTCTTTCTTGAAATTAATTAACCCTCGAACAATTATACGTACACACAAAAAATTTCGTGTAATTGTTCGGAGTTAAAGTTAATTGAAATACTTATATCCCACCGTCTTCTTTTTGTGTTAATATATGGAAAAAGTATTATGTACAAGGATACATCTTCCATCTAACTATGCTATAATACTAGCGAAAGTAATTATGGAAGGAGCTAGACATGTGAAGACTTCGCAATCAAATGTCTGGTTTAAAGGCGCTTTTATTCTTATGATAGCTGCCTTAATAACTAAAGTACTAAGTGCTGTATATCGAATACCGTTTCAAAATATTGTCGGTGATAAAGGCTTTTATATCTATCAGCAGGTTTATCCTTTCTATGGGGTAATCATTGCTTTATCTACATATGGTTTTCCAGTTGTACTATCAAAATTGTATATGGAAATGAAAGTAGAGGGGAATCAATCGGGTATAAATAGACTTGTGAGTTCCTCTTTTTTCTTATTTTTTCCCATTGGAATGATAGCTTTTCTGGCTTTGTTTTTTAATGCAGGGAGACTAGCTTCATGGATGGGGGATCCTTATTTGGCATCCTTATTGAAGGTTATTTCTTTTGCGTTTCTGTTTTCCCCTTTGATCGCTATTTTGAGAGGGATTTTCCAAGGGGAGGGAAATATGATTCCGACTGCAGTTTCACAGGTGGGCGAACAATTAATCAGAGTAGGGATTATTCTGTTTGTCGCTGTGTTTTTTTCTTATCAAAATTACTCCTTATATGCCATTGGGTCAGGTGCTATGTTTGGCTCTGTTGTCGGAGGCTTACTCTCCTTGTTCGTCTTAATCTATTTTTATAGAAAATCCGCCCTTTCTTTTTCTCTGTTTCGCTTTTCGCTTCTTTTTGAAAAGGAGAATCGTATTCTTTGTAAAAGAATACTATATGAGGGCATAACTATTTCTATTAGTAGTATGCTTTTAGTGTTATTGCAATTAGCGGATTCATTGAATTTATATTCCTTATTAATGGAAGATGGCATGGCTGATGAAAAGGCCAAAGTGATGAAGGGAATTTATGATAGAGGGCAGCCGCTCATACAAATTGGAAGTATCATTTCTACTTCGATGGCTTTAAGTATTGTCCCTCTTATTACAAAGAATCGCCAAAAAACAAGTAAGAAAGATCTTATGAGAAATATTCATTTTTCTCTTATAGTTAGTTTTTTTATTGGACTTGGAGCAACAGTAGGACTAATTGGTATCATTCGAGAGACAAACAGCATGCTGTTTAAGAATGATGCCGGTTCAGAGGTTCTTACTGTTCTGTTTTTTGTAATATTTCTTAATGCTATTATTGCAACAATAATGGCCATCCTGCAAGGATTAGGGCATTCTTTCTATCCAGCTGTTTTGATTGTATTAGGCTTTATAGGGAAGTATGTTCTTAACATCATACTCATTTCTTCTTTTGGGATATATGGAGCAGCCTATGCATCACTTATTGTATTATCTATCATTCTAATTTTAATGGCAGTAAAATTAAAAAAAATAGTCAAAGAGCCGCTTGTTAGTATAAGGCACGTAATGATTATAAGTGGTGCGAGTTTAGTTATGTTACTTGTGCTTAGAGGGTATATACCACTTTCTTCTTTATTGCTTGAAGGGATAGAGCATAGCCGGATAAAAAGCGCTATTCAAGCAGTATCTGGAGTAGTAATAGGTGGAATAATATATGTGGTTATAGTGGTACGAGGAAATGTTTTTAAAGAAAAGGAATTATCTTTATTACCGTTAGGAAGTAAACTAAAATGGTTTTTACCGAAAAAAGGAAGGAAATAAAATGAGTCAAATTAAAATTATTGGATTAGGCGCAGGAGATATAAACCAGCTGCCGTTGGGCGTTTATCGCAGCTTAGTTGATGAGAATAAGACTATATATGTACGAACGAAGGATCATCCTGTTCTCTCTATGCTTGAGCAAGAAGGAATAACCTTTTATTCCTTTGATTCTATTTATGAAAAACATAATCAATTTGATGCTGTATATGAAGAGATTGTTGAATTTCTATTAGAGAAAGCAAAAGAAACGGATATTGTCTATGCTGTTCCAGGTCACCCGCTTGTTGCAGAAAAAACGGTACAAATCTTAATAGAAAAAGATAAAGAAGGAATGGCCTCTATCGAAATTGCTGGTGGTCAAAGCTTCTTAGACAGTATTTTCCAGGCGTTGCGAATCGATCCAATCGAAGGATTCCAGCTGCTAGATGGAACTGCTCTTAATCGAGCAAGTATTCAGCTTAGAAATCATTTGATTATTGGCCAGGTATATGATACTTTTTCTGCATCGGAAGTGAAGTTAACCTTGATGGATATTCTCCCGCATGATTATCCAATTAAAGTTGTTACTGCAGCTGGAAGTAGTCTAGAAAAGATAAAAGAAATAGAGCTGCATGAGTTAGATAGAGAGGTAGACTTAAATAATTTAACAAGCATATATGTACCACCTGTTCAAGAAGAAAAGATCTTATATAAAGACTTTTCTCAGCTGAGACAGATAATAGCGGAGCTTCGTGGACCAAATGGCTGCCCATGGGATAAAAAACAAACTCATGAAACCTTACGAAAATATTTATTGGAAGAAAGCTATGAATTAATTGAAGCCATTAATGAAGGAGATATTGACCACATTATTGAAGAGCTTGGAGACGTGTTATTGCAAGTGATGCTTCATAGTCAAATTGGAGAAGACGAGGGATATTTTTCAATTGATGATGTAGTGGAAGGGATTTCCGATAAAATGATTCGTAGACATCCACATGTATTTGGAGAAGAACAAGCAGATTCTGTTGATGATGTGATGAAGCACTGGCAAAACGCGAAAAAACGAGAAGTGAAAACGGACAGGGAGTCTGTTTTAGAAGGATTAAATAGTGCGTTACCTAATTTGATGCAAGCTTACGAACTGCAAAAAAGAGCGGCAAAAGTAGGGTTTGATTGGCCGAATGCAGAAGGAGCTTGGGAAAAGGTAAAAGAGGAAATTCTGGAGTTTCAAGAGGAATTAAAAGAGATTAATAATAATGTACAAATAGAAAGTGAATTTGGCGATATTTTGTTTTCGCTTGTAAATATTGCTAGGTTTTATAAAGTAGATCCAGAATTAGCCATCTTCCGGACAAACAAAAAGTTTATTGAGCGCTTTTCTTATATAGAAGAAAGGGTAAAAGAGTCTGAGAAGGAATGGAGCCAAATGAGTTTAGAAGAATTAGACGGCTTTTGGAATGAAGCAAAGAAAAAATAACAACGTGAAGGAGCTATTAGAATGAGACTAGATAAATTCTTGAAAATTTCGCGCTTAATCAAACGAAGAACATTGGCAAAGGAAGTTGCGGATCAAGGAAGAATTTTAGTGAATGGACAGCAGGCGAAAGCAAGCACCAATGTAAAGGTCGGTGATGAGCTGCAGGTTCGTTTTGGGCAAAAGCTAGTTACAGCTAAGGTGGAAATGTTGCAGGAATCCACGAAGAAAGAAGATGCTGCCAATATGTATAAAATAATTAAAGAAGAAACACTTTCATAAGTTTAGTAATCGAAATAGATGGCAATAAACAAAGTAGAGTTCTTTTCTTCGCCTATAAGGCTTGTTCTAAAATAAGGATTCCTCACATATATTTGTACAAGTAGAGATTGTACTAATGGATTGTGAGGGATAATGATGAGCCAATATCATGAATCAAATATGACGAAAAGTAATAATACGGTAGACCATGATGTGATCATGAGAGGAAGAAAGCTGCTCGATATTACGGGAGTAAAGCAAGTAGAGAGTTTTGATAACGAAGAATTTATATTAGAGACAGTAATGGGATTTTTATCTATTCGTGGTCAAAATCTGCAAATGAAAAACCTTGATGTAGAAAAGGGAATCGTCTCTATTAAAGGTAAAGTATTTGATTTAGTTTATGTAGACGATCAAAGTGGAGATAAGGCTAAGGGATTCTTTAGCAAGATATTCCGATGACACTATCTACACAATTTATGACCATGCTGGCTATGGTTAGCATGGGTCTATTCTTTGGTATAAGTTTAGATACATATCAATACTTCTTGAAAAGGCCAAAAAGGAAAAGAAGTATTGTCTTTATCCATGATATCCTTTTTTGGGTTTTGCAAGCTCTTCTTATGTTTTATATTCTTTTCCTAGTAAACAAAGGAGAAGTTCGCATTTATTTGGTCCTAGCATTGCTATTAGGTTTTGCTATGTATAAAAGTTTGTTTCAAACTCTTTATCTTCAATTATTAAAAGGAATCATTTCTTTTTGCGTCCATACTTATCGTTTTTTCCTTAGAGTAGGAGTAAATATTGTATACAAGCCAATTAAATCTATCATTTTCTTCCTTTTTTCGATAATAATTGCTCTGGGCAGGGGACTTATGGCACTTGTCAGTGGTATAATTAGGACATTAAGATTTATTATAGGGATACTCTTTAAACCAATTGAATGGCTTTTATCTCTACTGTGGCTAATTGTGCCGAAAAAGGGTAAATTATTCGTCGAGAGAATTTTTAATAAATTGGCAGGATATTACTTTAAAATAAAGAACTATTTGAAACAATGGATGGCTAAAAGAAAAAAATAATGGAAAGGAGGAGCCTCATATGAGTGCTATAAAAAAACCAGATGTTACAACATTTCCAACAGAATATAATTTACAGCATCAAGCTAATAGTCTTAGTGGAGCTAGAAAGAAAAAGCTATTGATGCGCAGGCTGACAACGTTCTTCGTATGTGCTGCTGTTATTGGCTTTATTATGATTTCCACACTCATATCACAAAGCTCCACTTTAAAAGAGAAAAGAGCAGAGAAAGAACAGTTAGATGGACAACTTGTTGCATTAGAAAAGAAAGAAGCAGACCTAAAAGACCAAATTGCTAAGTTAAATGATGAAGAGTATTTAGCTAAATTAGCAAGGAAAGACTTATTACTTTCAAAAAAAGGGGAAATTATTTTTAATATCCCTGAAAAAGATGCAAAAAACACAACTGGAAAATAATAAGGTTGGCAGTAATATTGACACTCTTTTTTTCCATTCTGTATAATATAAGTAAGTACGATTTTTTATATCCTTAAGGAGGCAAAACTTTTTTATGTCAATCGAAGTAGGCAGCAAGTTACAAGGAAAGGTAACAGGAATTACTAATTTTGGTGCGTTTGTTGAGCTCCCAGAAGGCGCAACAGGTCTTGTTCATATTAGTGAGGTCGCAGACAATTATGTAAAAGACATTAATGATCATTTAAAAGTAGGCGATGAAGTCGAAGTGAAAGTGATTAATGTCGAGAAAGATGGAAAAATTGGACTATCTATTAAGAAAGCAAAAGATAGACCAGAAAGACCCGAGAGACCAGAAAGACCACAATACGAACGCGGAGAAAGAAGAGAATCAAGAGGCGGCTATTCCGGTGGGAATTCTCAAAGGTCACGTAATGCAAAATCAAATGAAAATCGTGCTCCTAAAGAGAATTTCGAATCGAAAATGGCTCGTTTCTTAAAAGACAGTGAAGATCGATTAGCTTCTCTGAAACGAAATACTGAGTCGAAACGCGGGGGAAGAGGCGCTAGACGAGGGTAACTTGCTGCTGAATAACCAAATAGATAGCAGGGTTTATCGTTTATATATTCCCATAGCTTAGGCAAGCCAATTTGGCTTGCTTTTTATATTTTATAGGAAGTTTGTCTGTTTAGCTATTCCCGTAAAAAGAACACAAAAAACCCACGTAAAAATTTTTACGTGGGTTTTTTTGTGATAGCGGCGGAGGGGATCGAACCCCCGACCTCACGGGTATGAACCGTACGCTCTAGCCAGCTGAGCTACACCGCCATAATATTAACAAGACAATTAATATAATACAAATAAATAATCGCAATGTCAATAGATTTTAGACATTTATTTAATATGTTAATATGGTGTATGTTTAAGCACTTGTTAATGAGTTGAAAGACCAAAAAGCATATTGCATGAAATGACAAAAATAAGCAATAAATATAAAAAAGTGACTGTAGAAAAGATCATTTATATTAAGATTGTCTGTTGGTAAGGCTGACTAATTATAAAGTAACTTCTTTTTGCTTGATAGAAGGAATCTATCGAATTTTGTATTTCCATAAAAAAATGGAGGAAAGAAGTCGAGCGAAAGATTGGAACTGCTTCGTTATTTTGACAAACTTTTAAATAACTAGCTTCTATAATGTGGAGCAACGATACTTGTTAGGGAGTGTGGTTTATGGAGAAAGTGGAAAGGGATATAATCGATCCGATTGGTGAAGTTGATTTTGGGAAGTCGCGAGATAGCTTCAGTACATTAGTTCATAAATTTTATACAAAAGTAGAAAACTTCTTTTTAGTAAAAGGCTTTTTATTGTTGATTCTCGGATTTTTACTTGGACGAGCTTTAATATTAGGACAACTTACCCCTTTTGCTCTTCCATTTTTTGCAGCAGTATATCTATCAAGGAAAGATAAAGCACCACTCGCGCTTATTGGATTAATAGCCGGCGCTGCTACTTTAGGGGTAACAGAGGCAGCTTCTAACTTTGTCTTGTCTTTCTTATTTTTGATTAGCTATAAAATTATTTTAAATTGGAAAAATAAAGAGCAGCAACTTGTCCCATTATTTGTGTTTGGACTAGTCTTTTTAGGCAGCTTAGTGAAAGCCTATCTTTTAACAAATGGTTTTACACTGTATGGTGGAATGTTAGCGTTTGTAGAAGGAAGTCTTGGCTATATACTTACATTAATTTTTTTACAAAGTCTGCCGTTACTTACGGTCAATAAAAGAAGACAAGCCCTTAAAACAGAAGAAATTGTCTGTCTTATCATTATGCTAGCTTCTATTATGACTGGAACAATTGGCTGGGCCGTTTATGGCTTATCGATTGAACATATTATGTCTCGTTATTTAGTTCTCCTATTTTCCTTTATGGCAGGGGCCACTATTGGCTCGACTGTTGGCGTTGTGACCGGATTAATTTTTAGTCTTGCAAGCATTTCTAGCTTCTATCATATGAGCTTATTGGCTTTCTCTGGTCTTCTAGGTGGATTGCTGAAAGAAGGAAAGAAAATCGGTGTAGCACTTGGTTTATTTATTGCCACTCTCCTTATTGGCATGTATGGAGAAGGTGGTGGCGTCCTATCTGTTTCGTTAATGGAAACAACTATAGCTGTTTTCCTGTTTCTTATGACACCGAGAAGTTTAACCTCACGCATAGCAAAGCATATACCAGGAACAGCAGAATATTCCCAAGAACAACAGCAATATATGAGAAAAATGAGAGATGTAACAGCTCAAAGAGTATCTCAATTCTCCAATGTATTTCAAGCACTCTCTAAAAGTTTTTCTTCCCCAAATATAAGTGAAATGATAGAGGAAGAGGATAAGGAGCTAGATTACTTTTTAAGCAATGTGACAGAAAAGACGTGTCAGACATGTTTTCGTAAAGAACATTGCTGGGCACGTAACTTTAATACAACCTATGATTATATGAAAGATATTATGACTGAAATGGCTGATACTGGTGGAAATATTTCCACTAGTCTTCAAAGGGAGTGGGATAAACATTGTACAAGGTCGAAGAAGGTGACGGATGCAATCCATCAAGAATTGACATTGTACCAGGCAAACCAAAAATTAAAAAAACAAGTCCAGGAAAGCAGGAAATTAGTTGCAGATCAATTGCTTGGTGTATCTGAGGTAATGGGTGATTTTGCAAAAGAAATTCAAAGAGAAAGAGAAAATCACTACAAACAGGAGGAATTAATCCTAGAAGCTATTCAAGAGTTTGGCATTCATATTGAAAATGTTGAAATATACAGCTTGGAACAAGGAAATGTAGATATCGATATCACTATTCCATACAACACAGGCTATGGAGAATGTGAAAAACTAATTGCGCCAATGCTATCGGATATTCTTGGTGAGACCATTATTGTAAATAAAGAGGAGGTATCTGAGTACTCCAAAGATTATAGTCATGCAACATTCCGGTCAGCGAAAGCTTATATAATAGAGACTGGTGTTGCACATGCAGCAAAGGATGGCGGGTTTATTTCAGGAGATAGCTACTCTACTATTGAACTAGGTTTAGGTAAATACGCTATGGCAATTAGTGATGGAATGGGAAATGGGAAGCGGGCCCATGTAGAAAGCGAAGAGACCCTTCAATTATTACAAAAAATTCTGCAATCAGGAATTGAAGAACAAGTAGCGATAAAATCAATTAATTCCATTCTATCTTTGCGAACAACAGATGAAATTTTTTCTACACTGGATTTAGCAATGATTGATCTCCAAAACGCAGCGGTTAAATTTCTGAAAATTGGCTCTACACCTAGTTTCATCAAAAGAGGTTCAAAGGTTATAAAAATACAGGCAAGTAATCTGCCAATGGGAATTCTCCAAGAATTTGATGTGGATGTTGTGAGTGAACAATTAAAGGCTGGAGATCTTCTCATTATGATGAGTGACGGTGTATTTGAAGGACCAAAACATGTTGAGAACTTTGAAATTTGGATGAAGAGAAAAATTAAGGAATTGAAAACAGAAAACCCTCAAGAGGTTGCAGATTTAATTATGGAGGAGGTTATCCGATCTCGCTTAGGCTTAATTGAAGACGACATGACCGTGTTAGTTGCGAAAATCGACCATAATATTCCGAAGTGGGCATCCATTCCAGTAAAAGGTTTTAAGCAAATCGCAAACTAAATGTGATCGTTTAAAATGGTCTTTCTAGTTTTATATAAATTTAAAGGACTAACATTCAGTAGGAGAAAAACACTGTTTGTTAGTTTTTATTATACTAATCTGTTTATTCTTGGAAAAGGTATAAATACTTCTCTTTTCGTCGAGAATGGGACTAACTCATAAAGATGGAGGGGAGATATTTATGAAAACAGGTACGTTAAAGCAGATTTTGCTTATCACAGATGGATGTTCTAATAAAGGAGAAGATCCTATCGCAATGGCAGCATTAGCAAATGAACAAGGAATTACGGTAAATGTTATTGGAGTCATGGAACAAGATACAATTGATGAGCAGGGAATGAAAGAAATTGAAGGCATTGCACTCTCTGGAGGCGGTGTTAGTCAAGTTGTGTATGCGCAGCAGTTAAGTCAGACTGTCCAAATGGTAACGAAAAAGGCGATGACCCAAACACTCCAAGGGGTAGTAAATAAAGAGCTTCAGCAAATACTAGGTTCCTCTAAAACAATGGAGGATCTTCCTCCAGAAAAAAGAGGAGAGGTAATGGAGGTTGTGGACGAACTGGGGGAAACAGTTGAACTGGAGGTGTTAGTATTACTAGATACAAGCGCCAGTATGAAGCATAAATTACCAACTGTAAAAGAAGCTTTACTTGACCTATCTTTAAGCTTGAATGCCCGATCTGGCGAGAATCGCTACTCTGTGTTTGTATTTCCCGGGAAAAAGAAAGATGTCGAAAAATTAATGGATTGGACACCTCGTCTAGAATCTCTAACAAGTATCTTTCCAAAGTTATCGACAGGAGGCATTACACCAACAGGTCCAGCTTTAAAAGAAGCCATTCGTTACTTTAAGCATAAGCGCTCATTAAGGAGCTTGATTTCAAGTGATGATGAATACATCGAAGAGTCAATTTAAAATAAATAGTGGAACAGTAATAAAAGGAAAGTGGCATAACAAGCAATATACAGTCTTAAAGGAACTTGGCTATGGAGCGAATGGTACAGTTTTTTTAGCAGATTCCAAAATAGGAAGAGTTGCTTTGAAATTAAGCAACAATAGTGTATCTATAACTTCTGAAGTAAATGTTTTGAAATCCTTCGCAAAGGTCCAAGGTTATAGCCTTGGACCTTCTTTAATAGATGTAGATGATTGGGTAACAAATAGAGGAACTACTTCTTTTTATGTAATGGAGTATATTAGTGGACCAGATTTACTAACCTTTATTCATAATAAGGAAGTATTATGGATTGATGTGCTAATGATCCAATTATTAAAGGATTTACAAAATCTTCATGAAAATAATTGGGTCTTTGGAGATTTAAAACCAGAAAACCTAATTATTACAGGGCCCCCAACGAAAATTAGATGCATTGATGTAGGGGGGACAACCATAAAAGGGAGAGCGATTAAAGAATTTACAGAGTTTTTTGATAGAGGATACTGGGGGTTAGGAACAAGAAAGGCAGAGCCAGGATATGATTTGTTTGCTGTTGCGATGATTATACTGAATCTTTATTATCCACAGCGTTTTAATAAAAAGGAGGGCGGAATCAAACAGCTGCATATGATGATTCGACAAAAGCAAGGATTAATGCGTTTTGAGGGGATTCTAGTAAATGCGTTAACAGGAAAATATCTATCGGCAAAAGAAATGCGATTAGATTATTTAAATTTAACAAGTGGAGAATCAAAAAAAACAAGTAGAAGCACAATAACAGCTGGAACGAATAGAAGTAAAGCTCGCCAAGCGAACAGTCAACCTGCTCCTTCTGCTCAGACAAGAAGTAAATTGGTTAAAAAGAAGAAAAAGGCAGGATGGGCTGAATCTATAGTCATCATTATCCTTATCTCTATTTGTTATATTTTGTATATATATGGTCAATTAACTTGAAAAGAGGATTTTTAGCAATTTTTAGAGAATAGTCTTTGGTATCACTTTTAAAAAAGTGATATCCTAGACTATAGTAACTACAACCTCTGATGAAAAAGTAATAACATCAGGGCTGGTAGAATAGTGATAGTAATAAGGAAGTAATCAAAAATGTTTGAGGATCAAATTTTAAATTACCTGCAAGGAAAAAATATGAACCTAGAAGGTAAGAAAATCTTGGTTGGAGTTTCTGGAGGACCAGATTCTTTAGCACTCCTTCATTTTTTATGGACAAAACAAGAAGAATGGAAAATCAAGGTTTTTGCTGGACATGTGGATCATATGTTTAGAGGGGGGGAGTCGCTCGAGGAGGCTGAGTTTGTAAAATCGTTCTGTGAAGAAAGAAATATTCCTTTTTCTTGGGAGCGAATAGATTTACCAGCATTTATCCAAAAAACAGGAATGAATTCACAAAAGGCAGCAAGAGAATGCAGGTATTCCTTCTATGAAAAAGTAATGGAGAAGCACAACTTAGATTACTTAGCATTAGGTCATCATGGAGATGATCAAATAGAAACCATCTTGATGCGATTAACGAGAGGAAGTTTAGGTAAATCAAGGGCTGGAATTCCTTTTATGCGTCCATTTGGTACAGGAAAAATTATTCGTCCCTTTTTATGTTTAGAAAGGGAAGACATTGAGGAATATTGTAAAGTACATAATCTTAATCCAAGAAGAGATCCAAGCAATGAAAAAGATACCTATAGCCGCAATAGATACAGAAAACAAGTTGTGCCCTTTTTAAAAAAAGAAAACATTCATGCGGCAAAGCATTTTCAACGGTTTAGTGAAGAATTAACAGATGATGAAACCTATTTAATGAAGCAGGCTGAAGAAAAGCTTTCTGAGGTATTGGTTGAAAAAAAGGCTGCGGAAGTAGTAGTTGATATTAATCGTTTTCTTTTAATAGCTATTCCTTTACAAAGAAGATGTATTCAACTAATATTAAATTATCTCTATGACGAGATACCTATTTCATTATCCGCATTACATACTGAGCAAATGATGATATTACTTAAGAGTCCTCATTCTTCTGGAAATATTGATCTCCCGAATGGTTTGAAAGTGAAAAAGTCGTATCATTTTCTTCATTTTCAACTTAATTTATCTCCAGCACAATCCTTTTATTATGAATTATCAAAAATGGGAGAGTTATTATTACCAAATGGGTACAATATTAAGGTAGAATATATAAACGGTGAAACGATTACTAATGACCATTGTATTCTTTTGGATGCAACTTCTATTTCTTTTCCTCTTATTATCCGTACTAGAAGAGATGGTGATAGAATTCATTTAAAAGGAATGGATGGAAGGAAAAAAGTGAACCGTATTTTTATCGATGAAAAGATTCCAATCCATAAGAGAGATCATTGGCCAATCGTTACGGATAGCAAAGGTGAAATTCTTTGGATACCAGGACTAAAAAAATCGATATATTCTCATAGTAATACGAATAGTGGTAGTAATCTATTAATAACATATAAAAAGCAATGATCTTCTAGGGGGCACACAAGAAATGAAACACGATATTGAAAAAATATTGATATCTGAAGAGGAAATACAAGGTAAAATCAAAGATTTGGCATTTCAACTTACAGAGGAATATCAAGATAAATTTCCTTTGGCAATTGGAGTATTAAAAGGTGCTATGCCCTTTATGGCAGATCTTTTAAAACGCGTGGATACATACCTTGAAATGGATTTTATGGATGTGTCAAGCTACGGTAATTCTACTGTATCTTCTGGAGAAGTAAAAATCTTAAAAGATTTGGATACTTCTGTGGAAGGAAGAGACATACTAATTATCGAGGACATTATTGATAGTGGATTAACTTTAAGCTATCTTGTAGAGTTGTTCCGTTATCGTAAAGCAAAATCAATCAAAATTGTGACACTTCTTGATAAACCAACTGGTAGAAAGACAGATCTTAAAGCAGATTATGTAGGATTTATCGTACCAGACGCTTTTGTTGTTGGTTATGGATTAGACTACGCGGAAAGGTATCGAAATCTACCATATATTGGTGTTTTAAAACCGGAAGTTTATACTAGTGACAGTGAATAAGTACATGAAAAGAGGAATTCTAGCCCGAAGAGGGTAATTCCTTGAATTTACTTAATTTTCTATGTTACTATACTCTATAGTTTGTTTACCGTGGGAGGAGGTAAGGGATGAACCGTATTTTTCGTAATACCATTTTTTATTTATTAATATTTTTAGTAATTATCGGTGTGGTTAGTTTTTTCAATGGAAATAATCAGCCTACCAAGCAATTAACATATACTGAATTAATAAATCACCTTGATGCTGGTGATGTTGCCGAAATAACGCAGCAGCCTGAAAGAGGTGTCCTTGAAATACGCGGGAAATTAAAGGGCTATAAAGAAAATGAAACATTTGTTTCCTATGTAACTAATAATGAAACAAATGCTCAAGTGATCTTAAAGGCTGCTACAGAAGGTTCCAAAATCGATGTCAAGCCTGCACAAGAAACAAGTGGATGGATCACATTCTTTACTTCAATTATTCCGTTTGTGATTATTTTTATCTTATTTTTCTTCTTGCTAAATCAAGCCCAAGGTGGCGGCGGCGGCCGTGTAATGAACTTTGGTAAGAGTAAAGCAAAACTATACAACGAAGAAAAGAAAAAGGTTCGCTTTAATGATGTAGCGGGCGCAGATGAAGAAAAGCAAGAGCTAGTAGAAGTAGTGGAATTCTTAAAAGATCCCCGAAAATTTGCTGAGCTAGGTGCTAGAATACCAAAAGGTGTCCTTCTTAATGGACCTCCAGGAACAGGTAAAACATTACTTGCTAGAGCTGTTGCAGGAGAAGCTGGTGTACCTTTCTTCTCTATCAGTGGTTCTGACTTCGTGGAAATGTTTGTTGGGGTAGGGGCTTCTAGGGTTCGTGATTTATTTGAAAATGCGAAGAAAAATGCTCCTTGTATTATCTTTATTGATGAAATCGATGCTGTTGGTCGTCAACGTGGCGCTGGTTTAGGTGGAGGACACGATGAACGTGAACAAACGTTAAACCAACTATTGGTTGAAATGGATGGATTCGGTGCAAATGAAGGGATTATTATCATTGCTGCTACAAACCGTCCTGATATTCTTGACCCTGCATTATTACGTCCAGGTCGTTTTGACCGACAAATTACGGTAGATAGACCAGATGTTAATGGTCGTGAGGCGGTATTACGTGTACATGCTCGTAATAAGCCTTTAGATGAGTCTGTTAATTTAAAAAGCATCGCTCAACGTACTCCGGGATTCTCTGGTGCGGATTTAGAAAACCTTCTAAACGAGGCTGCACTTGTTGCAGCGAGAGCGGATAAAAAGAAAATCGACATGGAAGACATGGATGAAGCGACAGATCGTGTTATTGCTGGACCTTCCAAGAAAAGTCGTGTTATTTCCAAAAAAGAAAGAAACATTGTTTCTTACCATGAAGCTGGACATACGATTATTGGTGTTGTATTAGATGAGGCGGATATGGTTCATAAAGTAACAATCGTACCTAGAGGTCAAGCTGGTGGATATGCAGTTATGCTTCCTAAGGAAGATCGTTTCTTAATGACGAAACAAGAGCTTCTTGATAAGATTACTGGATTACTTGGCGGTCGTGTTGCAGAGGATATCGTATTTGGGGAAGTAAGTACTGGAGCCCATAATGATTTCCAAAGAGCTACAGGTATTGCCCGTAAAATGGTAACAGAATACGGAATGAGTGATAAACTTGGACCATTACAATTTGGTCAAGCGCAAAGTCAAGTATTCCTTGGTCGTGACTTAAATAATGAACAAAATTATTCAGATGCAATTGCATATGACATTGATTTAGAAATTCAACGAATTATAAAGGAATGTTATGAAAGAGCAAAACAAATTCTTACAGAAAACCGTGAGAAGTTGAACTTAATCGCTGAAACACTTCTTGAAATTGAAACGTTGGATGCAGAACAAATCAATAGTTTATACAAAGATGGTGTCTTGCCTGACCGTACAAAGAAGGCTGATACTACTTTAGGCACAGAAGATCTAAAAGTAAATATTAACAAAAAAGATGATAACGAGTAATCGTTGAAAAAAGATGCGCTTTCAAGCGTGTCTTTTTTTTGTTAAAACCTCTACAACCACATCTTTTGGAAACAGCCATTGCTTTAGGCTTTGTCTCTTTCTTGTTGTATGTTATGATATTTCCAGTATTGGATAGACTCTAGATATAGCTTTCCTAAGTATATAAAGCGATACAAGATATGACGGGAAAATGAAATTAATAAAAAGTGGTGACTATAATGATTTTTGTCTTTGATATTGGAAATACAAATATAGTATTAGGTGTTTATGATAAAGAAGAATTAAGACATCATTGGAGAATTGAAACAAATCGTTATAAAACGGAAGATGAATATGGTATGATCATTAAATCCCTATTTGATCATGTTGATTTAACGTTTTCAGATATTGATGGAATAATTATTTCTTCTGTTGTTCCTCCAATTATGTTTTCTTTAGAAAGAATGTGTCAAAAGTATTTTCACTTAAAACCGTTAGTTGTTGGTCCAGGAACAAAAACGGGACTAAACATAAAATATGATAATCCTAAGGAAGTCGGAGCTGATCGAATTGTTAATGCAGTTGCGGCTATTCACGAATATGGAAGTCCGTTGATTATTGTTGATTTCGGAACTGCTACAACATTTTGTTATATAAATGAGCAAAAGCAATACATGGGTGGAGCGATAGCGCCTGGTATTAACATTGCGACAGAGGCATTGTATTCAAAAGCAGCTAAATTACCGCGTATTGAAATTGCAAGACCAGAAGGAGTAATTGGTAAAAATACTGTATCAGCTATGCAGTCAGGAATTCTTTTTGGGTATGTCGGCCAGGTAGAAGGCATTGTGAAAAGGATGAAGGCAGAAAGCAATGTACAGCCAAAGGTTATTGCTACAGGTGGATTAGCGAATCTTATTGCAAAAGAGTCAAATATTATTGATGAAATAGATCCGTTTCTTACTTTAAAGGGATTACAGCTTATTTATAAGAAGAATAAGGATACACTAAAATAAAATATGTTTAAACGGAACTTTCATTCCGTTCATTAACTGATAGAAGATAAGGAGTATACAATGAGCGATTATTTAGTAAAAGCATTAGCGTTTGATGGTGAAGTTCGTGCATATGCAGTAAGAAGTACAGAAACAGTAGGAGAAGGACAAAGAAGACATCATACTTGGCCAACAGCATCCGCTGCTTTAGGGAGATCATTAACAGCTACAGCAATGTTAGGAGCAATGCTAAAGGGTGATCAAAAGCTAACAGTGAAAATCGATGGCGGCGGTCCGATTGGTCTTATTCTAGTAGATGGGAATGCGAAAGGGGAAGTCCGCGGTTACGTTACTAACCCACAAGTACATTTCGATTTAAATGAACATGGAAAATTAGATGTTAGAAGAGCTGTTGGAACGGAGGGCACGCTATCGGTTGTAAAAGATATTGGAATGCGTGATTACTTCACTGGGCAGGTGCCAATTGTTTCTGGAGAGCTTGGAGAAGATTTTACTTATTACCTGTTTAATTCAGAACAGGTGCCTTCCTCTGTTGGCGTGGGTGTTTTAGTAAACCCAGATAACAGCATTTTAGCAGCTGGAGGCTTCATTATTCAATTAATGCCCGGAGCGAAGGATGAAACAATTACAAAGATTGAACAAAGATTAAGTGAAATTCCGCCTATTTCGAAATTAATTGAAAAAGGTTTAACGCCAGAAGAGCTTTTGGAAGAAATTTGTGGAAAAGATAATGTGAAGGTAATTGAGAATATGCCAATTTCCTTTACTTGCACATGTTCGAAAGAAAGATTTTCAAATGCAATTATTAGTTTAGGTCAAGCAGAAATTGAAGATATTATCAACACAGACGGTCAGGCAGAGGCGGAATGCCATTTTTGTAATGAGAAATATCTGTTTACAAAGGATGAGTTAGAAACATTATTAAAAGAAGCAAAATAGTTATAAGACACCTGCAGAATTGGGACTTACTATCCCTTGCAGGTTTTTTTTATGTAGAATAGCTGAATAAGGAGTTTCTTTTTTTAGAATAAAGTGGAGATTAAGTGGTTTGGCTGATATGTCCTTGTGTTTATCCTCTTTGTCCCTGTTTAAGTATAAACTGCGATAGAAAGCAACTAAAGATTAATTTTTCGGAAAATACAAACATATCAATTGACAAACAAAAGGGTTATTTGGTAAATTAATATTATAAAACCAATTAAAATACTCGGAATAAAGATAAGGGGAGATAGAACATGTCAAGAATCGCAAATTCTGTAGTAGATCTTATCGGTGGCACACCCATTGTAAAATTAAATCGTTTAGTGGATGATTCAAGTGCAGATGTTTATTTAAAGTTAGAATACATGAATCCAGGAAGCAGTGTAAAAGATCGTATTGCGCTTGCGATGATTGAAGCTGCTGAAAAAAGCGGAGACTTAAAACCAGGCAGTACGATTATTGAACCAACAAGTGGAAATACTGGTATTGGCCTTGCAATGGTTGCTGCTGCAAAAGGTTATCGTGCGATTTTGGTTATGCCTGAAACGATGAGTATGGAACGTCGTCGACTTTTGAAAGCTTACGGTGCTGAATTAGTATTAACCCCTGGACCAGAGGGGATGGGTGGAGCTATTCGCAAAGCAGAAGAATTGGCAAAAGAGAATGGTTACTTTATTCCACAGCAATTTAAAAATATTTCAAATCCTGAAGTACATAGATTAACGACAGGGCCAGAAATTGTGGAGGCTTTTGGCGAGGGAGGTTTAGATGCATTTATTGCTGGTATCGGTACAGGTGGAACTATTACTGGTGCTGGGGAAGTGCTTAAAGAAAAATACAGCAATATCAAAATATATGCAGTAGAGCCTGCTGATTCTCCTGTACTGTCAGGTGGAAAACCAGGACCACATAAAATCCAAGGTATCGGTGCTGGATTTGTTCCGGAAATTTTAAATAGTGAAGTTTATGACGGTATTATTAAGGTTACAAATGAAGACGCTTTTGAATATGCTCGTCGTGCAGGGAAAGAAGAAGGCGTATTAGGTGGAATTTCTTCTGGTGCGGCTATTTACGCAGCATTACAAGTTGCAAAAGAGCTAGGAAAAGGTAAAAAAGTACTTGCAATTATCCCAAGTAATGGAGAACGTTACCTAAGCACACCTCTTTATCAATTTGATGAAGAATAAGCATAAAAATCAGCCTTGGAAATAGGCCTCCTTTGAAAAGGGGGCTTTTTGTTTTAGATTAAAAAACTCTTGTTATGCAGCTATCTGCCGAATAGGTGATTTTTTTGTATTTCTCTCTGTACATCTTGTATGATGAGAACAGATAAAATATAAGGAGCGAAGTCTGTTTGAAAAATTACAAAGTATATAGTAAGACTATTCCTCTTTCATATGACCAGTTTTTTAGGCGCTTTTTAACCATTGCTGAAGATAAGTCCCATTATGTTCTGTTAGAAAGTGGACGTGGTGGCAGATATAGTATTGGTGGAGTTTCACCTATAGTGAAAATGATAGGCCGAAGTAATGGTTTAGAAGTGATAGACGGAAAAGGAACTGTACGAATCGAAGGAAATCCCCTCCATTCTATAAAAGAAGTGATGAATAAGTATGTTGTAGAGACTAATCCAGATCTGCCAGATTTCCAAGGAGGAGCGATAGGATTTATTAGTTATGATTATATCCGTTGTATTGAAAAAATCCCCAATCTGACGACAGATGATATGGAAATACCGGATGTGTTCTTTTTGTTATTCGAGGAATGGTTTACTTATGATCATAAAGAAAATAAATTATGGATATCAGCCTTATACGAAGAAAATCAGTTAGTGATGATTCAAGATAAAGTAGAAACCTATGCGCAAGGCTGGATGGATGAGGAGAAGGAAGAGACAGTTCAAAGCCATACAGAGAAATCGGTAGGATTAAAAGTATCGATGGCGGACAATGAATTTCAACAATCTGTCCGCAAGATTCAGAACTATATTTCTGAAGGAGATGTGTTTCAGGTTAACTTGTCTGTTCGGCAGGCTAAACCACTGCATGTGTCTGCGCTTGAAGTGTACTGGCAGCTAAGAGTTTTAAATCCTTCTCCTTATATGGGGTATTTTCATACACCTGAATTTCAGCTAGTTAGTGGATCACCAGAACTCCTAGTTAAAAAGAAAGGAAAGGAAGTAAGCACAAGACCTATAGCAGGAACAAGGTCCCGTGGGAGAGATGAAGCAGAGGATGTCGAGCTTGCTCGTGAATTAATCGAGAGTGAAAAGGAAAGAGCAGAGCATGTAATGCTAGTAGACCTTGAAAGAAATGATTTAGGAAGAGTATGTACATACGGAAGTGTTCAAGTAGACGAATTTATGGTAATAGAAAAGTATTCTCATGTTATGCATATTGTGAGCAATGTAAAAGGGCAGCTTGCGGACAATAAAGATGAGTATGATCTTATTAATAGTATGTTTCCTGGTGGAACCATTACGGGTGCGCCAAAGATAAGAACAATGGAAATTATTGAGGAACTAGAACCAGTGCGACGAGGCCCATATACCGGTTCATTAGGATGGATTGGTTTTAACCATGATATAGAATTGAATATTATGATCAGAACTATGTTGGTGAAGGAAAACCAAGCATATGTACAAGCAGGTGCGGGAATTGTAATTGATTCTATTCCTGCAAATGAATATAAAGAATCGATGAAAAAGGCCAGAGCGTTGTGGAATGCGAAAGAATTAGCAGAAGAGAAATTAGGTGATGGCAATTGATTTATATGATTGATAATTATGATTCCTTCACCTATAATCTAGTTCAATACTTAGGTTCATTAGGGCAGGAACTGCAAGTGAAAAGAAATGATGAGACTTCTATCGAGGAGATCAGAGGGGAAAAGCCGATGTACTTAATGGTTTCTCCTGGACCATGTACGCCTAATGATGCAGGTATTAGTTTGGAAGCGATTCGTACCTTTGCTGGTGAAATACCGATTTTTGGTGTGTGTCTTGGTCATCAAGCAATTGGGCAGGTTTTTGGAGGAGAGGTTGTGAAAGCTGCCAATTTAATGCATGGAAAGACATCCCTTATTTATCATGATAATCAAACCATTTTTCAGGGTTTACCTAATCCCTTCCCAGCTACGCGCTATCATTCACTGATTGTTAAAAAGGAATCATTGCCAAAGTGTTTAGAGATCTCTGCTTGGACGAAAGAAGGAGAGGTTATGGGGCTTAGACATAAAGAGCTTCCTGTCGAAGGAGTTCAGTTTCATCCAGAATCTATCATGACTAAGGCGGGGATGGAAATCTTACATAATTTTATCCAATTTTATCAAAAAGGAACTAAGTAGAAGATGTATATATATTTAAATGGACAAATAATTCGTCAGGAAGAAGCGGTTATCTCTGTTTTTGACCATGGATTTATGTATGGCTTAGGCTTATTTGAAACATTGCGTATTTATGATGGACATCCTTTCTTATTAGATGATCATCTTAAACGATTAAATGATGGGTTATCGGAGTTGAATATAGAAAAATCTTTTGAGCGAGAAGATGCAGTATCCGTTATAAAAACACTGCTCAGTAAAAATAACATAGAAAATGCCTATATTCGCTGGAATGTTTCAGCAGGAATTGGCATGATCGGACTGCAAACAGAGACGTATACACAACCAAATACGATTGTGTATATAAAACCTCTTCCAAAGGTAGTTGATATGGTTGAAAAAACAGGGCAAATAGTTACAGTTCCAAGGAATACACCAGAGGGATTCTTTCGCTTAAAATCCCATCATTATTTAAATAATATTCTTGCCAAGCGAGAGATTGGGCCAGAGCAGACTATGGAAGGAATCTTTTTGACGAAGGAAGGATATCTAGCAGAAGGTATTACCTCTAATATTTTCTGGGTTGTAGATGGAGAGCTCTATACTCCTAGCTTGCAGACAGGAATATTAAATGGCATCACAAGGCAATTTATTGTAAAACTTGCACAGGATCATGGGGTGGCTGTGAAAGAAGGCATTTTTTCACTAAATATTCTTGCACGTGCCAAAGAGGTATTTGCAACCAATTCCATTCAGGAAATTATCCCGATTAAAAGAATCGATAAGTATGAATATAAGGGAAAAGAGGGTCCTGTTGTTACAATGCTATATAAAGAATATAGAAAACATACTAGTCAATTATGGTCCGTAAAAGAGTTGGAGGGAATAAAGGAATGGTAAATAAAATTGTTTGTGGCCCATATACGTTAAACTATGAACAAAAAACAATCATCATGGGAATTTTAAATGTGAATCCTGATTCTTTTTCTGATGGAGGAAAATATAACAAAATGGATAGAGCTGTTAAGCGTGCGGTCCAGATGGTGGAGGATGGAGCAGATATTATTGATATAGGCGGGGAATCCACCAGACCAGGTTATACAGAAATATCAGTTGAGGAAGAATTAGAACGAGTTATTCCGATTATTGAACGATTAGCTAACGAAGTGAATGTTCCTTTATCGATTGATACATATAAAGGAGAAGTGGCGAGACAATCTTTACAGGCGGGTGCTCATATTATCAATGATATATGGGGAGCAAAAAGAGACCCTAATATGGCTGAGGTTGCAGCCGAGTTTCAAGCTCCTATTATTTTGATGCATAATAGAGATAATCTAAGTTATACTTCTTTTTTGGAAGATGTAGTGTCTGATTTGCGGGAAAGTATTGATATGGTAAAAAGAGCAGGAGTTTCTACCGAGAAAATCATTCTTGATCCAGGTATTGGATTTGCGAAAGATTTAAAGGGGAATTTGGACATGATGCGAGGATTAGATAAGCTTGTTGAAATGGGCTATCCTGTCTTGTTGGGAACCTCGAGGAAATCATTGATTGGCAATGTATTAAATTTACCTGTTAGCGAACGATTAGAAGGAACAGGTGCAACAATATGCTATGGCATTCAAAAAGGATGTCAGTTAATTCGTGTTCATGATGTGAAAGAAATGACAAGAATGGCATGTATGATGGATGCTTTAATGGGAAAGGGCGAATACAGTGGATAAAATAATATTAAACCAAATGGAATTCTATGGTTACCATGGTGTGTTTAAAGAAGAGACTAAGTTAGGTCAGCGTTTTATAGTGGATTTACAAGTAGATGTAGATTTAGCGAAAGCGGGAGCAACAGATGACTTACAGTATTCGGTTAATTATGGCCAGCTATTCTTAGATGTAAAGGAGATTGTGGAGGGGGAGCCATATAAATTGATTGAAGCAGTAGCAGAGAATATTGCAAAGAAACTATTGGAATCTTACTCTCTTATTGAAGGTTTAACTGTTCGGATCATTAAGCCAGATCCCCCGATTCCGGGCCATTATAAATCAGTTGCGGTAGAAATCACAAGGAAGAGAAAAGAATGAATAAAGTTTATTTATCTTTAGGATCCAATATAGGAGATCGGTTAGAATATATACGTGAAGCTGTACAAATGCTACATAATCAGGAAGAGATAAAGGTGGTAAATATTTCATCTGTTTATGAGACGGATCCAGTAGGATATGAGGAGCAAGCACTATTTTTGAATATTGTCATACAGGTTGAAACTTCCTTAAATCCATTTTCTTTATTAGAACAATGCCAAAAGATTGAAAGTGAACTTGGAAGGAAAAGGATAATCAGATGGGGACCAAGAACAATAGACCTTGACATTTTATTGTATAATCAAGAAAATATAGTATCAGAGAAGCTAATTATTCCACATCCAAGAATAGAAGAAAGAGCATTTGTTTTAGTGCCGTTAATAGAAATTGCTCCAGACATAAAGTTACCAAATAAACCAATACTTTTAAAAGAAAGTTTGCAACTTTTGCGAGATAGAGAAGGAGTAAGGGTATGGAAACAACAGAAAAATGGGGAAGACGTATTCGCGCTTTTCGAAAGCTAAAAGGATATACACAGGAAGGTTTAGCAAAAGAGTTACTTGTTTCTGTTTCTATTTTAGGGGAGATTGAGCGAGGGAATCGGATGCCTTCAGAAGAAATGATCGATTCTATTGTAGGTGTGCTAAAGATAACGAGAGAAGAGTTAGATCCACATCAAAATAAATGAGCACGGTTCGTTAGGGAGGTAAAAGATTGTTTAAAATAGGAAATGTTGAAATTAGTAACCGTGTTGTACTTGCGCCAATGGCTGGTATTTCAAATTCTGCTTTTCGTCTAACAGTGAAGGAATTTGGAGCGGGTCTAGTTTGTGCGGAAATGATTAGTGATAAAGGGATTGTTTTGAAAAACAAGAAAACAATGAACATGCTCTATATTGATGAGCGTGAAAATCCAATGAGTTTACAGATTTTCGGCGGAGAAAAGGAAACGTTAGTAGAAGCGGCGCAATTTGTTGATCAGAATACCAATGCAGATATTATCGATATTAACATGGGATGTCCGGTACCTAAAATTACAAAATGTGATGCAGGAGCTAAGTGGTTGTTAGACCCGGATAAAATTTATGATATGGTCTCTGCTGTTGTAGACAATGTTCGTAAACCTGTAACGGTTAAAATGCGTATGGGCTGGGATGAAGACCATATATATGCAGTAAGAAATGCTCAAGCGGTTGAACGCGCAGGTGGAGCGGCAGTTGCCCTGCATGGCCGAACTCGTGTTCAGCTATATGAGGGAACTGCAAACTGGGATATTATTCGTGAAGTAAAACAAGCGATCAATATTCCTTTAATGGGGAATGGAGATGTAAATACACCCCAAGATGCGAAAAGAATGTTAGATGAAACTGGCTGTGATGGTGTTATGATTGGCAGAGCGGCGCTTGGAAATCCGTGGATGATTTATAGTACGGTTAAGTATTTAGAAACGGGTGAGTTAGTTAGTGATCCATCGGTTCGAGAAAAGATGGATGTATGCATATTGCACTTAGATCGGTTAATCCATTTAAAAGGGGAGTATGTAGCCGTTAGAGAAATGCGAAAACATGCTGCTTGGTATTTGAAAGGCATTAAAGGAAATGCAAAAACAAGAAGTGCTATTAATGAATGTGAGACTAGGGAACAATTAGTAACGATCTTGAATGCGTTGGTCTTGGAAGTAGAAGCAAGAGAACAATCTGGGATCGAAGTAGGTTAATTTTAAACGTAACTGTTTAAATTTCCTGTAATATGTGTAAAAATAAAGCTGTTGGACAAAAAATCTGACAGTTTTTTTTCTTTTTTAGTGTCTGTAATCGTGACATTGTGTAGAATAATAAAGTATGTATAAATTGAACGATTCCTTTTTTAGGTGATCATACATAAAAAGATGTTGGAGATGATTAAGCATGAGTCATGAAGAATTAAACTTAAATGACCAATTACTAGTTAGACGTAACAAAATGAATGAGTTGCGTGAACAAGGAATAGATCCGTTTGGTAAACGTTTTGATAGAACTCATTTATCTGAAGCTTTAAAAAAACAATATGAATCCCTAGAGAAAGAAGAACTAGAGGAAAAGAATATCTCTGTTTCTATTGCTGGAAGAGTAATGACAAAAAGAGGAAAAGGGAAAGCTGGATTTGCTCATATTCAAGATCTTGAAGGACAAATTCAACTGTATGTCCGTAAAGATAATGTAGGGGAAGAGCAATATGCAATTTTTAACTCTGTCGATTTAGGAGATATTGTTGGTGTTGAGGGTGTTTTATTTAAAACAAACGTAGGGGAGCTTTCGGTTAAAGTTCAAGATTTTACTTTACTTACAAAGGCTCTTCGTCCTTTACCTGATAAATTCCATGGTTTGAAAGATATTGAGCAACGTTATCGCCAACGTTACTTAGACTTAATTTCAAGTGAAGAAAGTAAGAATACCTTTATTCTGCGCAGTAAGATCATTCAATCTATGCGCCGTTATTTAGATAGCAATGGCTATTTAGAAGTAGAAACGCCAATGATGCATTCTATTGCAGGGGGAGCTTCTGCACGCCCGTTTATTACACATCATAACGCGTTAGACATGCCTTTATATATGCGTATCGCTATTGAGCTTCATTTAAAAAGATTGATAGTTGGTGGATTAGAAAAAGTATACGAAATTGGCCGCGTATTCCGTAATGAAGGAGTATCAACAAGGCATAATCCAGAATTTACGATGATCGAACTTTACGAAGCTTATGCTGATTATCGTGATATTATGAGTCTTACAGAAAACTTAGTTGCTCATATTGCACAAGAAATCCATGGTTCTACAACTGTGACATATGGAGACTACCAAGTTGATTTAAAACCAGAATGGACAAGACTTCATATGGTAGATGCAATTAAGGAATACACAGGAGTAGACTTCTGGCCAAAAATGACTGTAGAAGAGGCTAGAAGATTAGCGAAAGAAAATGATATTGAAATTAATGATAATATGACGTATGGCCATATTGTTAATGAGTTTTTTGAGCAAAGAGTAGAAGAAAAATTAATTCAACCTACTTTCATTTATGGTCATCCTTTAGAGATTTCGCCATTAGCGAAGAAAAATGAGGAAGATTCTCGTTTTACAGATCGTTTTGAACTATTCATAGTAGGAAGAGAGCACGCAAATGCCTTCACTGAATTAAATGATCCTATCGATCAACGTGAAAGATTTGAAGCACAATTAAAAGAGCGTGAACAAGGAAATGATGAAGCACACTTAATGGATGAGGATTTTGTAGAAGCATTAGAATATGGTATGCCTCCAACAGGTGGATTAGGTATTGGTATTGACCGACTAGTAATGCTGTTAACAAATTCTCCTTCCATTAGAGATGTATTATTATTCCCGTTAATGAGACATCGCTAAGTAGGATAAGACACCTTTTGAAGGTGTCTTATTTTTTATAATAGTAATGGTTGTTATAGAACTATATAGAAGAGGTAGTAAAGGGATAAGCATAATAGTATAAGGTTATCTGAAAAACTTATTTATCCCTTATTATATTATCTAAATAAAGAGAGAATACGCAGGTGAATAATAAGAATATTTTTTCTTTTAAAAAGTAGTTGCATAGAGAGTTAAACGGTGGTATATTAATATTCGTTGCTGAAATAAGTGACGATGAAACAAAAAAGAAATTCAAAAAAGTGTTGACATCGAAAACGACTTCTGGTAATATTAAAAAGTCGCCGATGACGACGATAAAC
>NZ_JBPCEP010000023.1:0-60612 GCF_050971705.1 Niallia sp. M35 | reverse complement strand
ATAAATTGGCTCAGTAGCTCAGTCGGTAGAGCAAAGGACTGAAAATCCTTGTGTCGGCGGTTCGATTCCGTCCTGAGCCACCATTTTAGTGCAATCTAAAATGAATAATATGTATAATGGCGGCTATGGCGAAGTGGTTAACGCATCGGATTGTGGCTCCGACACTCGTGGGTTCGATTCCCACTAGTCGCCCCATTAAAATAAAATATGCGGGTGTAGTTTAATGGTAAAACCTCAGCCTTCCAAGCTGATGTCGTGGGTTCGATTCCCATCACCCGCTCCATATATGGGCCTATAGCTCAGCTGGTTAGAGCGCACGCCTGATAAGCGTGAGGTCGATGGTTCGAGTCCATTTAGGCCCACCATAAAAATATTCCGCAGTAGCTCAGTGGTAGAGCATTCGGCTGTTAACCGAACGGTCGTAGGTTCGAGTCCTACCTGCGGAGCCATTTTTTTTGGGGAAGTACTCAAGAGGCTGAAGAGGCGCCCCTGCTAAGGGTGTAGGTCGCGTAAGCGGCGCGAGGGTTCAAATCCCTCCTTCTCCGCCATTGGCCCGTTGGTCAAGTGGTTAAGACACCGCCCTTTCACGGCGGTAACACGGGTTCGAATCCCGTACGGGTCATAAAAAACTGATAGCATTTGCTATCAGTTTTTTTATTTCTTATAAGATAAGGTTCTTTTTGATAAATTCTCTATAGTTAAGGAGACCTTATAAGTTTGTATCAATTAAAATTTTCCGCTCCTTAGATTTTCTTCCCATTTATCCTCACTTGTAAATAATCTATTCCCTGGATTCTTTAAATCAAAGTCAGAAAGAAATCCAGTATCGGGACCTCTAAACAGATCAGTTGCTAGATTTTTTTATCTGGTGCTTCAAAAAAAAGGTTGATTTCTTTCCCTATTTGTTCTTTTAAATATTCTTCTTCCCTTTTACTTATTATCCTTATCCTTCCTTATGTTAGCCATTTATTTTAGAATTCTCTTCATAAAAAAACTATGTTAAAAGTTCACAATCTAAATGAGTCAATTAAACATAAAAAGATTTATAGTATCATAAAATTTTAAAAACAAAAAAGGATTTCCCTTCTATTGATAGAATATTAAAATTAATCAAATTAAATTAAATGACTAATTTTTTAGCAAGGAATACCGTAAATTGTTTTAGAAGCAAAAAAAAAGGGAATTGCAATGTACAAAGTGTAAAATTTACACACTTAATATTATTTGTAATAGAAAGTAGGATGACAGTGGAGACAGTATATCCAACAGAATTTCAACTACATTTATTTCACGAAGGAAACTTATTTGAGAGCTATAGATTATTTGGATCTCATATTCATCATAAAAATGGAGAGATTTATACCAGTTTTTGTGTTTGGGCTCCAAATGCTCTAAGTATTCAATTGGTTGGGGATTTTAATAATTGGAATGGTGAAGGTTATTCCCTTGAAAAAATTAATAAGGAAGGTGTGTGGCTTCTAAATGTAGAGAGGGATTTAACGGGTGTTATGTATAAATATAAAATAACTGCACCTGATGGAAGAGTATTTCTTAAGGCTGATCCTTATGCTTTTCTTTCCGAGGTAAGACCTAATACAGCTTCCATTGTTTATTCCTTGGAAGGTTATAAGTGGAACGATACAAAATGGAAACAAAAAAAGACAAAAAAGAACTATTTAAATGAACCCCTTGCTATATATGAAGTCCATTTAGGCTCATGGAAAATCCATGAGGATGGAGATCTTTATACCTATAGAGAACTTGCTGATGAATTAATTCCATATGTTGTGGAACAAGGATTTACTCACTTGGAAGTGCTGCCCTTAGTAGAACATCCACTCGATATCTCCTGGGGATATCAAGGTACAGGATACTATTCTGCAACAAGTAGATTTGGAGAGCCAAAGGATTTGATGTATTTCATTGATCAATGTCATCAACATGGGCTCGGCGTGATATTAGATTGGGTACCTGGACATTTTTGTAAAGATGAGCATGGTCTTTATCAATTTGATGGAACTAGTCAATATGATTATAAGAATCCTGTGGATAGAGAAAATTATGTTTGGGGAACAGCCAATTTTGATTTAGGAAAAAATGAAGTCCAAAGCTTTTTAATTTCAAATGCAATTTTTTGGATGGAATATTTCCATGTAGATGGATTTAGAGTTGATGCTGTTTCTAATATTATTTATTGGCCAAATTCAAATGAAAATAGCGTGAACCAATTTGGAATCGATTTCCTCCAAAAACTGAATCAAACAGTTTGTCAATACGATCCAACGGTTCTAATGTTTGCAGAGGATTCTACTGATTGGCCTCAAGTAACTGCACCAGTTCATTATGGTGGCATTGGATTTCACTACAAATGGAATATGGGCTGGATGAATGATATTTTAACCTATATGGAAACTGATTCAGTTAATCGAAAGCAAGTACATGATAAAGTCTCCTTTTCCCTACATTATGCCTTTTCCGAAAATTTTGTTTTACCATTTTCACATGATGAAGTTGTTCATGGAAAGAAATCGTTAGTAGATAAGATGCCAGGAGATTATTGGCAAAAGTTTGCTCAATTCCGACTCCTCTTAGGATATATGATGGCACATCCAGGAAAAAAATTATTATTTATGGGAAATGAATTCGCACATTTTGCTGAATGGAAGGATAAAGAACAGTTAGATTGGATGCTGCTAGATTATGAGATGCATCAAAAAGCAAATGAGTATATGAAGGAATTACTAAAAATCTATAAAAGGTCCAAACCTTTGTATCAGTTGGATCATATCAATGATGGCTTTGATTGGATTGATGTAAATAATAGAGAACAGTCTATCTTCTCGTTTATACGCAAGGCAGAAAAAGAAGAAGATTATTTAGTCGTCATTTGTAATTTCACTTATCATACATATGAAAATTACAGAGTCGGCGTTCCTTTAAATAACTCTTTCCGAGAAATATTAAATAGTGACACTGATAGATTTGGTGGAGCTAATTATATAAATAAAAAGGTAATAAAAGCAGAAAAAGTAGAGTTTCATGGAAAACCTTATTCTGTTCAACTAACGATACCAGCTTTCAGTATAATCATTTTACGTCCAGTTCAACACCGGAAGGGGAGAAAGGGAAATGGGAAAGAAACGGTGCGTCGCAATGCTATTAGCAGGAGGAAAGGGGAGTAGACTTTATTCCTTAACAAAAAGTCTAGCAAAGCCAGCAATCCCTTTTGGAGGTAAATATCGAATTATCGATTTCACTTTAAGTAATTGTTCCAATTCGGGAATAGAAACTGTTGGCGTCTTAACGCAATATCAGCCGCTTGTTTTAAACTCATACATTGGAATAGGAAGTGCATGGGATTTAGACCGTGTTAATGGAGGAGTAACCGTATTACCTCCATATAGTGAGTCATCAGAAGTGAAATGGTATACAGGAACAGCAAGTGCTATTTATCAAAATCAGAACTACTTGTCTCAATATGATCCTGAATATGTTCTTATTTTGTCAGGAGACCATATTTATAAAATGAATTATGAAGAGATGCTTGAATATCATATAGATAAAAAAGCAGACGCTTCTATCTCTGTGATTCAAGTACCATGGGAAGAAGCGAGTAGATTTGGAATTATGAATACAAATAAAGAGATGAACATTGTAGAATTCGAAGAGAAGCCTAAACATCCAAAAAATAATTTAGCTTCGATGGGAATCTATATTTTTAAATGGCGTGTTTTGAAGGAATTACTTGTAGAAGATAATTTAAATAAAAATTCTTCCCATGATTTTGGAAAGGATATTATTCCTTTACTCATAGAAAAACAGAAAAAGGTGGTTGCTTATCCATTTAAAGGGTATTGGAAAGATGTTGGAACTGTTCAAAGTCTATGGGAAGCAAATATGGATTTATTGGATGATAATTGTGAATTAAATATATCTGATTATAATTGGAGAATTTATACAGTAAATCCCAATCATCCACCACAGTATATTTCTAGTGATGCACATGTGAAAGAGTCGATGGTGAATGAAGGGTGTATTATTAGTGGCAATTTAGAGAAAACAATTGTTTTTCAAGGTGTTACTGTAGGAGAAGGGACAATTATTCGGAGTTCAGTTATCATGCCAGATGCGAAGATTGGTAATAATGTTTATATTGAAAAGGCTATTGTCCCTTCTGACATAACCATACCAGATGGAATGGTCATTAAACCAAAAAAAGACTCAAATGAAGTAGTCCTTGTAACAGAAGAAATGGTTAATGAAGTGATTTCCTAACAAACTAGATAGGAGGGATTAAGATGATAAGATCTATGCTGGGCATTATTGATGCAACAACACATAAGGAAGATTTAGAAGAATTAACTTCACATCGCACACTTGCTGCACTTCCGATAGGCGGACGGTACCGTTTAATAGATTTTGTCCTTTCCAATATGGTGAACTCTGGAATAGGTAGTGTTGCAATTTTTCCAAAGTATCAGTATCGCTCGTTAATGGATCATTTAGGATCGGGAAAAAACTGGGATTTAGATAGAAAGAGAGATGGATTGTTCTTTTTCCCGGCATCTTTGACCGAAACAAATACAGATGGAATAGGTTCTTTTAATCATTTTGCGGCAAATATGGATTATTTTCAGAGAAGCAAGCAAGAATATGCTCTAGTTGCAAATTGTTTTACTGTGTTTAATATGAATTTTAATCCTGTATTAGAGCGGCATCTCTCTTCTGGCTGTGATATAACGGAGATTACGAATAATGGAAGTTCATTAGAAATATATCTAATTAAGAAATCAAAGCTAATTGATTTAATAGAAACAAGAGCAGTTACAGGTTATACATGTATGAATGATGTTGTGTTAGATATGAATAATCAGCTAAAAATATGTGAATATGAATATAACGGCTATGCCGAAAAAATAGATTCAATATCTAGTTATTTTCATGTAAGTAAAGATATATTAAAAGCCAAAGTCTGGAATCAGCTTTTTATAAAAGAAAGACCAATATTTACAAAAGTTAAAGATGAACCACCTACACGATATACAAGTACAGGTGAAGTGAAAAACTCCATGATAGCAAATGGATGTTTTATTGAAGGCGATATTACAAATAGTGTTATTTCTCGAGCGGTTAAGGTTGGAAAAGGTTCAAGCTTGAAAAATTGTATTATTATGCAAAAGTGTACAATTGGGGAAAATTGTGACCTAGACTCGGTTATTTTAGATAAAGATGTGGTTGTAGAAAGTGGTACTGTGATGATTGGTACTGCTAGTTCTCCCTTTGTAGTTAGAAAAGGAACAGTGCAAGGAGCGTTGATGAATTCGTGAGAGTATTATTTGCAGTTTCAGAATGTGTACCATTTATAAAATCAGGGGGACTGGCAGATGTAGCTGGTTCTCTTCCTAAAGAGTTAAAGAAGCAAGGTACGGATGTAGCAGTAATTATGCCAAAGTATCAAGATATTCCAGCCCATTTACTTGCTAATGTTAAGAAAAGATGCTATTTCTTTGTGCAAGTAGGTTGGCGAAATCAATACTGTGGAATTGAAGAATTAAAAGTAGATGGAATTACTTTTTATTTCATTGATAATGAATGGTATTTTAAGAGAAGTGGTTTATATGGTTATGGTGATGATGGAGAACGCTTTGCATTCTTTAATCGAGCCGTACTAGAGAGTTTACCCTATTTAGCTGACTATCCTGATATTATTCATTGCCATGATTGGCATACAGCTATGATTCCTTTCTTATTGGATGTAGACTATAAGTGGAAAAAAGAATATAGCAATATTAAGACTGTATTCACCATACATAATCTTCAGTTTCAAGGAATATTGCCAAGAGAGGTTCTTGGTGATTTATTCAATCTAAACGATTATTACTTCACAACAAATAATCTTGAATTCTACGGAAATGTTAATTTGATGAAAGGGGGACTTATCGCTGCTGACAAGATAACGACAGTAAGTCCTACCTATAAAAACGAAATTCAAACAGAATATTATGGTGAGAAGCTGAATAATGTATTAAAGCAGAGAGAGCCGGATTTATATGGAATTATAAATGGGATTGATGAAGAAACATATAATCCAGAAACAGATCCGGTAATTGCAGCAAATTATACAGTTACTTCTTTAGATAAAAAGCAAGAAAATAAGCGATTCATCCAACAAAAATTTGGATTGAAGGAAGATCTAGAAATTCCAATCATTTGTATGATTACTAGATTAACTAGTCAAAAGGGATTAGAATTAGTTAGACATATATTTCATGAAATAATGGAAGAAGATGTACAGTTTCTCGTATTAGGAACAGGAGATCCTGAATTTGAGAACTTTTTCCGTGAGATGGAATATACGTATTCTGACAAATGTAAAGCTTATATTGGCTTTGATGAAAATTTAGCCCATCAGCTGTACGCAGGTGCAGACTTGTTTTTAATGCCTTCCAAATTTGAGCCTTGTGGATTAGGGCAGCTAATTGCTTTACGATACGGGAATATCCCTATTGTGAGAGAGACAGGAGGGCTGAATGACACTGTTTTCTCTTATAACGAATGGACAGAGGAAGGAAATGGATTCAGTTTCACCAATTTCAATGCCCATGATATGCTATACACGATTAGGAGAGGCATTCACTTTTATAAAGAGGAAAAAGAGGTATGGCATAAGTTAATGAAGAATGCCATGTCGATGGATAATAGCTGGGCTCAATCTGCATTTAAATATAATCAGTTATATGCAGAGCTTATTTCGAGGAGTGAATCCCATGTTTTCTAATAAAGAACGCTTTAAAAGATATTTTTTACAAAGGCTTGAAATGACTTATGGAAAGACCTTTGAAGATACAACAAGTAGTGATCATTTTCAAACGTTAGGGCATATGATTAGAGAATATGTAAGCTCAAATTGGATTCAGACGAATGAACAAAGTCGTAACAATAACGGGAAACAGGTATATTATCTTTCTATTGAATTTTTATTAGGAAGATTGCTTCATAATAATTTAATTAACTTAGGTATTGATCAAGTTGTTATCGAAGGTCTGGGAGATCTTGGAATTAACTTTTTTGAAGTGGAAGATATGGAACACGATGCGGGATTAGGCAATGGTGGATTAGGAAGGTTAGCAGCATGCTTTTTGGATTCTTTAGCTACATTAGACTTACCAGGGCATGGTATGGGGATTCGTTATAAACATGGTTTATTTGAACAACGAATTGTTGATGGATACCAACTTGAATTGCCAGAACAATGGCTAAAGCAAGGCCAGGTTTGGGAAGTTCGAAAGGAAGACTTAGCTGTTGATATTTATTTCTGGGGAAATATTGATATGTATGAGAAGAATGGAAAGTTACAGTTTCGGCATCTAAATGCCGAAACTGTAACAGCAGTTCCCCATGATGTACCGGTCATCGGCTATCATACAACGACTGTTAATACATTAAGGCTATGGAATGCTGAACCATCGTCCTTAGTCGCAAAAGATGTAAAGGATATAATGCGTTACAAAAGAGAAACAGAATCGATATCTGGCTTTTTATATCCAGATGATTCCAATGATGAGGGAAAGATCTTACGGTTAAAACAACAATACTTTTTAGTTTCTGCAAGCTTGCAATCCATTATTCGAAATTATAAGCAACAATATAAAAATATTAGTGAAATGCATCACTATATAAGCATCCATGTAAATGATACACATCCCGTTTTGGCAATCCCGGAGCTAATGAGAATATTAATGGATGAGGAAGGATTAGGCTGGGATGAAGCCTGGAAAATTACTACAAATACTATTTCTTACACCAATCATACCACGTTATCTGAAGCATTAGAACAATGGCCAATCTATATATTCCAACCCCTGTTACCCCGAATTTATATGATAATCGATGAAATAAATGAACGTTTCTGTATGGAATTATGGAAAAAGTACCCTGGAGATTTTTTGAAAATTGAAAAAATGGCGATAATTGCCCACGGCATGATTAAGATGGCTCATTTAGCATTAGTTGGTAGCTATAGTGTAAATGGAGTAGCGGAAATCCATACTGAGATTTTGAAGAAAAGAGAAATGGCTGATTTTTTTACCTTCTATCCAGAAAAGTTTAATAATAAAACGAATGGAATTACACATAGAAGGTGGCTAATAAAGGCTAATCCTAAGCTTACAAACTTAATTTCTAATACAATTGGTGATAAATGGGTCGATCAGCCAGAATTATTAAGGGAATTATTAAATTATCAAGAAGATGCTAATTTACAAGAAAATCTCGCAGTAATTAAGCAAAGTAATAAGGAAAGACTTGCAAAGATAATTAAGGAGAAGAATGGAATTCTTGTAGACCCTTCCTCTATTTTTGATGTTCAAGTAAAGAGACTGCATGCATATAAAAGACAATTATTAAATATTTTGCACATTATGTTTCTTTATAATAAATTAAGAGAAGATCCATCCATTGATATGGAGCCTAGAACGTTTATTTTCGGAGCAAAGGCATCACCGGGATATTATTATGCAAAAAAGATAATTAAATTAATTAATACAGTTGCCCATAAAGTTAACAATGATAAAAGAATACAAAATAAATTAAAGGTTGTTTTTTTAGAAAATTATCGAGTTTCCTTAGCGGAACATATTTTTCCAGCTGCTGATGTAAGTGAGCAAATATCTACCGCAAGTAAAGAAGCGTCAGGCACTGGTAATATGAAATTTATGATGAACGGTGCATTGACACTTGGAACAATGGATGGAGCAAACATTGAAATGCATGAATTAGTGGGAGATGATAATATTTTCATCTTTGGGATGAACGCAGATCAAGTATTAGAGCTTTATCAAAATGGTGGCTATAGTTCTCGAGAGTATTTTTATCATGATGATAGAATTCATGAAGTAGTGAATCAATTAAAAAATGGTTTTTATGATCATCCAGTGGGTGAATTTGATCCTATTTTTGATTCTTTACTAATAGAGAATGATCAGTTCTTTGTATTAAAAGATTTTAATTCTTATGCAAGCATTCACGAAAAGGTGAACCAGACATTTAAGAATAAACGAGGCTGGCTGCGAAAAAGCATTGTAAATATTGCGATGTCGGGACATTTTTCAAGCGATCGAACAATAAAGGAATATGCAGAGGATATTTGGCGTATAAAACCTTATAGTTAATTGTTTAGGAGCAGGTCGGAGGAAAGGAATCCAACCGAATATAAAACCGAGCAATTTTACGGAGATGCTAATAAGTTTCGTATAATTGTTTGGTTTTTTAATTCATTTAAATAAAGAAGGTTTGTGGTTTCATCCATGTCTGAGACACCTTGTTTTCTATGGGGCGAGCGGTGAGTTCTCCTGTTAGACCACACCGTTCTCACGCCATTCCCATAGAATTCTTCGAGCATACAGGCTGGTTTATTTTCCGACTCCTTTATTATCCAATAAAGTTCCCAACGAAAATTAAACCAAAAATATTCACCTTCACTTATTGAACCTTTAGTTTTATCTAAAAGTCTCTTATTCCTCCTCGTCTTCTGTATCCTCCTCTATATATCCATCTGATTTATGGTATGGAACATCACCAAAGGGAGCTTCAATTCCTTCCTCATCTAATGCTTGTTCATATTTTTCTTGATCTTTAGATGGATATACTGCTCTTTCTGTTCCATCAATATTTGTAGCTGTAAAGTTTTCATAATCTTCCGGGAAAGTATCATCGTCGTTCTCTCTATCGTAGAGACTGTCATAATCTTCGAAATCACCTCGTAAATCTGAGGGCGTTTCCGAAGTTCCATAGCGAGCTACCTCTTGAAAACTATCATCGTAGTCTCTAACATCGCCAGTATCATAATGACGAAATTCATTGCCATGAGCTAATTCTAGAATATCTTCCTCTATAGGTCGATCATTTGGAATAGTTTGTTCATCACTATATTCTTTTAGCGTAAGAGCTGTCGGAATTGCTTCTAATCTTTCGTAAGGAATTTCTTTACCTGAAACCTTACAAATTCCATAAGAACCGTCTTCTATTGCCTTTAAGGCGCTATTAATTTTTTGTAATTCAGATTGGTCATGTTGTTCTAAGGCAGAATCTTTTTCTCTTTCATATAATTCTGTTCCTAGATCTGCTGGATGGTTATCATAACTGGATAATTCTCCAACTGATTCCAAGGCATTTTCTTCACTTGCGTATCCGTTTGTTCTATCTAGTAAAGTTGCTTTTCTGTCTTCTAATTCTTTTTTTAAATGATTTATTTGCTCTGTTGATAACAAGGTAAACACATCCTTATCTTTTCTTACTATTAGTATATATAGACAACCTGTTCATAAATTTCCCTGTTTTATGGTTATCAAACCTAGTTTTCCATTTGTGCAGCCTTTTCTTAAGAAAAATAAATAGTTGAAAAGTGCATTAAGAATTCACTATGATTGACATAATATTAAAGACAGGTGTATCGTAAAATATGCTAAAATAATAAGTGGCGTATATCTTTGAACCAATATAATCAAGGCTTATATTCTTGATTAGTTTTAGGGGGATTTACAAAGGGATGAATGATAGCAAAGGAATAATGGTACAAACAATAATAAAGGAAAGTGATTCTCCAACTATCTTAGTTAGTGAAGTGAAGAAGCTAGAAAAGAAAATAGATATTCTAGAGTTCTTTTCCAATTACAGCTCCTATAAAGGAAAACGTTTTTTTTGGAAGGATCCTTCTGAAAAAAACATGCTTGTAGGAATAGGCATTTGTGAAGGGATTGAGTATTCATTAGGGGAAAACTCTTATTCATTTGTAGAAAAAAAATGGAGGCAGCTGTTAGATGATGCAATAGTATTTAACAAATACAATGAAATAGGGATCGGACCAGTCCTTTTAGGTGGTTTCTCCTTTGATCCATTAAAAGAGAAAACGCATGTCTGGGATGGCTTCGGGGAAGCCCATTTTTACGTACCTCAATTTATGTTAAGTGAAATAAATGGAAGTCAATTTATTACTACAAATATAATGATTCCATCAGATAAACAGGATCATGCAAAAGCGGAGTTAAAAAAGCATTCTATTGTGTATCGAAGAGCAGAAGCATCTCCTCCTTCTTTACCTTTAATTGAAATGATTACTGAGATCGATCAAGAAACATGGAAGAATAAAGTTAATAAAGTAATAAATGAGTTAAATGAAGATTTAAAAAAAGTAGTGTTAGCACGTGCTAGTCAAGTGCATTTTTCTAATGACGTCGAGACAGAGTTTGTGCTAAAAAATTTAATACAACAACAAAGCAATGGTTATATATTTGCCTTGGAAGCAAAGAATAAATGTTTCATCGGAGCATCTCCAGAAAGATTGGTAAAAAAAGAAGGTCCAACTGTTTTTTCTACCTGTCTGGCCGGGTCAATTGCGAGAGGAAAAAACAAAGAAGAAGACGATGCGCTTGCGCAAGCCTTGCTTTCGGATTCCAAAAATAGAGAAGAACATAATTATGTTGTTAAAATGATAAAGAATGCTATGGAGGAAGTCTGTAGTACGGTAGAAATGCCATTAAACCCACAAATCTTGAAGATGAGAGATATTCAACATCTTTATACTCCAGTTAGCGGGAAGGTAAAAGAAACAGAATCCCTAATTTCCTTCATACGCTTATTGCATCCAACTCCAGCTCTTGGTGGATTTCCTCGAGAGGAAGCCTTAAAGGTTATTAGAGAGGTAGAAGGATTAGATAGAGGGATGTATGGTGCTCCTATCGGTTGGCTTGATTACCAGGGCAATGGAGAATTTGCAGTAAGCATCCGTTCTGGCTTAATAGATGGCAATGTTGCAACAATTATTGCAGGATGCGGTATTGTTGCTGACTCTGATCCAGAATCTGAGTATATAGAAACTGCAATTAAATTTAAGCCAATGCTAACTGCGTTAGGAGGAAAATAAAATGAGTCATCAGCAACAGTTAACTGCCTATTTGGATGCGCTAATATCCGAGTTGGTAAAAAACGGGGTTGAACATGCTGTTATCAGTCCAGGATCAAGATCAACCCCCATCAGTTTATTGCTTGCAGAAGAAGAGGATATAAAGCTTCATGTTCATATTGATGAAAGATCAGCTGCCTTTTTTGCTTTAGGAATAGCGAAGGCGTCTAAAAAACCAACTGTATTAGTATGTACATCTGGTACTGCCGCTGCAAACTATTTTCCGGCAATTGTAGAGGCGAAGATTTCTCGCATACCATTAATCGTACTGACGGCAGATCGGCCCCATGAACTTCGAGATGTGGGAGCACCGCAGGCGATTGATCAATTAGATCTTTATGGAAAGCATGTTAAATGGTTTATGGAAATGTCTACACCTGATAATAGTTCAGGTATGATAAGATATGCTAAAACGGTGGGGGCTAGAGCGGTGGCGATGGCAAAACAGCATCCTAGCGGTCCAGTGCATGTGAATATTCCATTGAGAGAGCCATTAATCCCTGATTTAGATAATTTAGAACACTATCGTCGAGAGGATCAAGAATCAAGGTCTATTCAGATTAAAACTGGGGAGTTTACGATTGATGATTCCTATTTTCATGATTTAGCAGCAAGTTTGGAAGCTAAAGGGGAAAGAAAGGGAATTATCATCTGCGGAGAGATGGATAAAGAGAACTTTTCTTTGAAAATACTGCAATTGGCAGAAAAAACAGGTTTTCCGATTATAGCTGATCCACTTTCCCAACTACGAAGTAAGAGTGCGGACATGGAAGTTGTCATCGACACATATGATACGTTTTTGCGAAATGAAAGGATTAAATCACTATTAAAACCGGATATTGTTATTCGGTTTGGCAGTATGCCGATTTCTAAACCATTAACTATTTTCTTACGAGAAAATGAAAGAGCAAAACAGATTGTAATAGACGGGGGAAGCGGCTACCGTGATCCTAATCAGCTGACAACAGAAATGGTTTATTGTGAAGAAGGTTATTTTTGTGAGAAGCTTACATCGTTTGTTTCTCCTTGCTCAATAAATCACTATTTAAATAAATGGATAGAAATCAATGAGATAACCAAAAAGGAATTAACAAAAACAGCAGAAATTCAAGAAATGAGTGAAGCGAAGCTTTTTCATTGCTTGGGTGAAATGATTCCGAATGATGCCGTTTTATTTGTAGGTAATAGTATGCCCATTCGCGATTTGGATACTTTTTTTCATAAACAAAATAAAAAGGTAACTATTATTGCAAATAGAGGAGCAAATGGCATTGATGGGACGATATCTACTGCTCTCGGAGTAGGGGTTATTAAGCAGCCGCTCTTTTTAATTGTAGGGGATTTAACCTTTTTCCATGATTTAAATGGTTTAATTCTTTCTGAGCTATATCAGCTTCCAATCACTGTCATATTAATAAATAATAATGGGGGCGGAATCTTTTCATTTCTTCCTCAAGTAGAACTGCCGAGACATTTTGAATTATTATTTGGAACGCCTCTAAATATTGACTTTAAGCATGCAGTGGAAATGTACAAGGGACAATATAAGCTTGTTAACAGCTGGGACAATTTACAAACATTATTCCAAGATAGTGATTTCACGAAAGGCTTACGAGTATGGGAAATACAAACCAATCGGGAAAATAATCTATTAGAACATCGGCAAATGACGAATCGGATTCTAAAGGTGTTAGATCAATTAGATTAAAAAGGTGAAGCCTATGTTTATCAAACTAAAGGATATAAGCTATCATGTAACGGTTGAAGGAGAAGGAGAACCTCTTTTATTATTACATGGTTTTACTGGGGATAGTGGTACTTGGATTCCATTTATTCCTTTATGGAAGAAGAAGTATACGGTTATTACGGTCGATATTATCGGTCATGGAAAGACAGATTCGCCGGAAGAAATAGAAAAGTATACTATGCAAGAAAGTGTCACTCATTTAAAAGCGCTCATTGATCATCTTCAATTGGCTACTGTTCATTTATTAGGTTATTCGATGGGTGGTAGGTTAGCGTTAGCATACTGTATGAATTATCCTGAGACAGTGAAAAAACTTATTTTGGAAAGTTCCTCTCCCGGCTTGAGAACGGATATAGAGAGAAAACAAAGACGAATACAAGATGAGAAATTGGGAGACTCTATCCTTGAACAAGGAATAATAAACTTCGTGAACAAATGGGAGGAAATCCCATTGTTTAAAAGCCAAAAGATACTGAGTGAAGATGCAAAGCAAGCAATAAGGAAGCAACGGCTGGCTAATAACCCAGTTGGATTGGCAAATAGTTTAAGAGGGATGGGGACAGGTGCACAAAATTCGTATTGGTCCTCTCTTTCTCGCTTATCAATAGAAACATTGTTAATTACAGGAGAACTTGATCAAAAGTTTTGTCAAATCGCTGAAGAAATGGTTGACTGTAATAAAAAAATAAAGCATTTAACTATAAATGATGCTGGTCATGCAATTCATGTGGAGAAACCAGAAATTTTTGGTACAATAGTATTGGAGTTTTTAAGGAGCTGAACATAGATGTTCAGCCCTATTAATAAGGAGGAAAAAGAATGACAGTGGAATGGGTAGCTGGCAGACAATATGAAGAAATCATTTATGAAACATATAATGGTATTGCCAAGATTACAATTAATAGACCTCATGTACATAATGCATTCACGCCAAGAACCGTTAGTGAATTAATTGATGCGTTTGCAATGGCAAGAGATGACAGTAATGTAGGAGTTATCATTTTAACTGGTGCAGGCGATAAAGCATTCTGTTCTGGTGGAGATCAAAAAGTTAGAGGTCATGGTGGATATGTAGGAGAAGATCAAATTCCCCGCCTAAATGTCCTTGATTTACAACGTTTAATCAGAGTTATTCCTAAGCCTGTCATTGCGATGGTAAAAGGATATGCCATTGGTGGAGGACATGTGCTGCATATTGTCTGTGATTTAACGATTGCTGCAGATAATGCTATTTTTGGACAAACTGGTCCAAAGGTAGGTAGCTTTGATGCTGGTTACGGTTCTGGTTATTTAGCAAGAATCGTTGGCCATAAAAAAGCTAGGGAAATTTGGTTCTTATGCCGTCAATATAATGCCCAAGAAGCACTAGATATGGGATTAGTAAATACGGTAGTACCGTTAGAAAAGGTAGAAGAAGAGACGATTAAATGGTGTGAGGAGATTTTAGAGAAAAGTCCAACTGCTCTTCGTTTCCTAAAAGCTGCCTTTAATGCAGATACAGATGGTTTAGCTGGTATACAGCAATTTGCTGGTGATGCAACTTTGCTTTACTATACAACAGATGAAGCAAAAGAAGGTAGAGATTCCTTTAAGGAAAAACGCAAACCTGATTTTGGACAATTCCCGCGTTTTCCTTAATGGAAAAGGATGAATGAAAAGTTAGCTATCCAAGAGATGGAATCGCAATTCATTCATATTAATTAATAGATACAAGGGTGACACTCGTTTTTAGCAATGGTGTTTTAATGGACATGCTAATAATAGTGTCACCTTTGTTTGTATAGAAAAGAGGGATAATAAATTATGACAGAAATACTTCCGAATTTTATTAAAAATAGAGCGCATTTAACACCAGATAGAGAGGCAATTGTATTTAAAGAAGAAAGACTAACATTTAAAGAATTATATGAAAAGGCTTATTACCGTGCAGGGATTTGGTCGGCCATTGGAGTAAAGGACACAGATTATGTGGGGTTTCTTGTTAAAAGTGATTTAGAAACTGTACTGCACTTATTTGCTATGCAAATTATTGGAGCAAAGGCAGTCCTTCTTAATAATCGCTTAACAGCGAAAGAAATGGCTTATCAAATAAACGATGCGAAAGTTTCCTATTTAATCTCAGAAGAAGCGTTTAAAGAGAAGGTAGCTGTGCTTGAAGAAGAGAAAGAATTGACTGTATTTTATAAAGAAAATATAACAGAAAGTACCTACATAGAGCCAATAGAAAAGGATCAAGTGTCATTAGAGGACACTTGTACGATAATGTATACATCAGGAACAACCGGACTTCCCAAGGGAGTTATTCAATCTTACGGTAATCACTGGTGGAGTGCCGTGGGAAATACGTTGAATGCAGGCCTATATGAAAAGGATACCTGGTTATGTACAGTCCCATTATTTCATATCAGCGGATATTCGATTTTAATGAGAAGTATCATTTATGGGATGAAAGTCGTTTTACATGATTCCTTTGATGTAAAGAGGGTATTAGAGGATTTATGGAAAGAAAAAGTAACGATTATATCGGTTGTCACCACGATGCTAGAGCGAATTGAAAAGGCAGCTCATGATAAGTTTCCACCCTATTTCCGGTATATGCTTTTAGGTGGGGGACCAGCCTCAGTAGAACTGCTGACTCGATGTATGAATAAAGGGATTTCTGTTTATTATTCATATGGAATGACGGAAACTGCCTCACAAATTGTCACCCTCTCGCCAGAGGACAGTATTAGAAAAATAGGTTCAGCCGGAAAGCCACTGTTTCCCGCCCAATTACAAATTGTTAATCAAGCAGGACATTGTTTAGGATCAAATGAGATAGGCGAAATTAAAGTGTGTGGACCAAATGTATCAAAAGGCTATTTAAATAAAGAGAATCATTTACAAGATGGCTGGTTTTTTACAGGAGATATAGGGTATATAGATTCTGAAGGATTTCTCTATGTGTTAGATAGACGGTCTGACTTAATTATTTCGGGTGGTGAAAATGTTTATCCAGCAGAAGTCGAAGCTGTACTGACTGAAATGAACGGGATAAAAGAAGCGGCAGTGATTGGAGTTCCAGATGAAAAATGGGGGCAAGTACCGATTGCGTTTATCGTAACAGATGAAAGAATACAAGAGAATACAATTATCGAACAATGTACAAATGTTCTAGCAAAATATAAAATCCCCAAAAGAGTATTTTTTATATCAGAAGTCCCACGCAATGCCTCAGGAAAAATAGTCAGAAGAGAATTAAGAAAATGGATAGAGGAAAAATCGGACTTTTCTTTGTAATTTTAGCTAGTTCATGATGTTGTGCCTACTAGTGAAAAAATTCAATGAAAGAAGTGTACGTATGAGCTTATATCATGGATCATTATATTGGCCAACAACGGTTCAGGAAAGACCCGTTTATCCAAAGTTGAATAATCATGTTACTTGTGATGTGCTTATAATAGGAGCTGGAATGTCAGGGGCCTTATTAACCTATATGCTTGCAAAGGAATCGCTTCAGGTGATTCTTGTGGATAAAGGTAGTGTTGGCAATGGAAGCTCTGCTGCCAACACAGGGCTATTGCAGTATTCTAATGATAAAATGCTGCATTCCTTTGCAGAAAGTATTGGGGAAGAAGACGCAGTTCGATTTTACAAATTATGTTTTAATGGGATGGAGGAATTGAAAAGTATCGCAAGTTCCTTACACGAAGATGTCCAATTTGTAAATAGACAAAGCTTATATTACGCAAGTACAGATGCTGACGTACTTTCTCTAAGAAAAGAATATGAGATGCTTCAAAAGTATAAATTCCCAGTAGAATTTTTAGAAAAGGATATGATTTATAAAGTATATGGATTTAATAAACATGCTGCAATAAAAACAAGTGGGGACGCAGAAGTGAACCCAGAAAGGTTTGTAATTTCCTTAATAAAAGAGGCTGCACAAAAGAGCAATGTTCAAGTTTTTGAAAACACAGAAGTTTCAAAGCCTCAGAATAAAGATGGCTGCTGGTTGTTTAACAACGGCGATTCAAGTATACAGGCCAAGCATGTCGTGTATGCAACTGGGTACGATTTGGATAACTTTGCAATAGACATACCTACAAAAATAAATAGAACGTTTGCAATCGTAACGAATCCGGTCTCCTCTTTTCCACATTGGGAGGATCGATGTTTAATTTGGGAAACAAAGCGTCCGTATTTCTATATGCGAACAACTCCGAATGGAAGGATAATAGCGGGTGGTTTAGACGAAGAAGCAAGGGAAGCGCCAAGAGATGAACAGATTTTGCAACTATATGCGGATAGATTATTAGTTCGTATTAAAGAGCATTTTCCCCATTTGCAACTAAAAGCTGACTATGTATATGGCGCAACATTTGGGGAATCAAAAGATGGAATTCCTTTTATTGGTGAACATCCGCAACATAAGAATTTATATTATTGTTTAGGATTTGGAGGAAATGGTACTGTTTACAGTGCTTTCGGTTCGAACATACTAAAGGATTTAATAATAAAGGGGAAGCACCCTGATGCTGATTTGGTACAATTGGATAGATAAAAAAGGAAGGGAATCCCTAGTAGTTTTGAGTGGGATTCCTTTTTCATTTCCATAAATTTTAGCTTAAGCTATTTTCAGGTTCAAATGTTTTACAATCTGTTTCATAACTCGTATCCGCATGTTTTCCCACATTACTTACAACATAAATTTGGTCGGCTCCGCAACGGTTTCCTTTTTCCCAAAAAGTACAATTCCTTACTTCACAAAGAACGTCTTTTGCCATAGAATACCACTCCTTTTCTTAAGTTATTTATCAAAAGTCTTTTTAGAAGATGTCTTCGATTTGCACATAGGATGCAATGAAACTGATAACAGTCCCATTGTACCTTAGTATTAGAAGGTTGGAGGAATTACATACACAGGGCGAATGAAAAGAAGTACCAATGTTGGAAAGTATCATGTATTTCAAATTTGTATATTATGCAAATTTTCATTACTATTAATAAGGAGACTCTTTCTTTAAAACAGAAATTATTTGTATTTTATGAATTGAATTTTTTAAGGAGTGCAAAAATGAGCCTATTACAAGATATGTTAGTCTATAATGAGGAATTTGTAAGGGAACAAAAATATGAAAAATTTATTACAGGTAAATTTCCCAATAAAAAAATGGTGATTCTAACTTGTATGGATACAAGATTGTTAGAACTTTTGCCACAAGCATTGAATCTTTCTAACGGAGATGTGAAAATTATAAAAAATGCAGGTGCTGTAGTTGTGCATCCATTTGGAAGTATTATGCGAAGTATTTTGGTTGCAGTGTATGAGCTGCAAGCTGATGAAGTAATGGTAATAGGTCATCATGACTGTGGAATGAGTGCTTTGCATTCAGATAGCATGGTGGAAAAAATGAAAGAAAGAGGCATTTCAGACGAAACATTTGCAACTTTACAACATTCTGGTATTAATCTAGAAAAATGGTTAACAGGTTTTGATTCTGTATCAGATAGTGTTACCCATAGTGTAGAAATGATTAAAAGGCATCCGCTATTGCCAAGTGGTGTTCCAGTTCATGGGTTAGTGATTGATCCAAAGACTGGAAAATTAGACTTGGTAATAGACGGTTATTAATGTTTTTCTTTTGATGAATGATGATGATTTCTACAGTGCCAATCTTCTGGTACTGGATCCAGACCACCTGGATGAAAGGGATGACATTTAAGAATTCGTTTAATGGTTAAGTATCCTCCTTTAAAAGCGCCAAATCTTTGAATCGCTTCTAAGCCATAACTAGAGCAAGTTGGATAAAAACGGCAAGTTGGCGGCTTTATAGGAGAAATTACTTTGCGGTAAAATTGGATAATAAATAAAAAGATGTGTTTCATTATGCTATGTCCTCTCCTTCTTTGCATGTAGTATAACATGGGTGGAGAGAGGAGTAAAAGTAGTCACTATCTAACACAAAATTCCCACTGGGAAAATATTATATATATTAAGTTGATGAAATTACTCGGTTTTTTAGATATAATAGAGATAGAAGAAGAAAGGGAGATGACTTTATGCCTTCAGTTGAAAGTTTTGAATTAGATCATACTGCCGTAAAAGCCCCATATGTAAGACATTGTGGTGTACACAAAGTTGGTAGTGATGGAGTAGTTAATAAATACGATATTCGTTTCTGCCAGCCAAATAAGCAGGCAATGAAGCCAGATGTTATTCATACGTTAGAGCATCTACTTGCCTTTAATTTACGCGCACATGTAGAGAAGTACAATCATTTTGATATTATTGATATTTCACCAATGGGCTGCCAGACTGGCTACTATTTAGTTGTAAGTGGGGAACCAACCGTTGAAGAAATTATCGATTTATTAGAGGCAACGATGAAAACAGCAATTGAAATTACTGAAATTCCAGCAGCTAATGAAACACAATGCGGTCAAGCAAAACTTCATGATTTAGAAGGTGCAAAAAAGCTGATGAATTTCTGGTTAAGCAAAGATAAAGAAGAATTAAAACAGGTTTTTGCTTAATAATAAAGAAATAAATATTCCAACCAAATAGAAACCCAAACAATTGTACGGAAACGTTAATGAAAAATTCCGTATATTGTTTGGGTTTTTTATTCATAAAATAAATTTATCTTTAAAACATCATAACCAAATTTTAAGCTCTATAAAAGTGGACTAAGAAGCCTTGAAAATGATTCTTTGAAACGAATCCATAAGGACCTTTTTGAATATTGGTCGGCAGTTAAATTTGTGGATAAGTCCATGTCCTTTAAGAAATCCTCTGTTAGTTCATTAGCAATCTGTTCACTATAAATAAAGGCATTTACTTCAAAGTTAAGTCGAAAGCTTCTCATATCGATATTAGCCGTTCCGACTGAAGCGATTTTCCGATCGACTAAAATAGTTTTTGCATGGATGAATCCATTTTCATATATATAAATCTTTGCCCCTGCTTTTAACATTTCTCCAATATAAGAATAAGTGGCCCAATAAACAAACATATGATCCGGTTTATTAGGAATCATAATTTTAACGTCTATCCCTGAAAGAGCTGCAATTCTCAAGGTATCCAGCAAACTGGCATCAGGAATAAAATAAGGTGTTTGGATATAAACACTTTCTTTTGCCGATGTGATCATTTTTATATAACCATTTTTAATTTGTTCCCACTCTGAATCAGGTCCGCTTGAAACGATTTGCATGCCGATATTACCAATAATTTCTTCGATCTTACCAGGAAAATATTCAGGAGAATATTGAATTTCGTGGAGATGAGAAGCTTGATTCCAATCAAGAATAAATCGTGTTTGAATGGCATAGACAGCTGTACCAACAATCCGTAAGTGGGTATCTCTCCAATATCCAAATTTCGGGTGGAGTCCTAAGTATTCATCGCCAACATTAAAGCCGCCGATATAGCCGATTTTCCCGTCAATAATTCCTAACTTTCTATGATTGCGATAATTTAGTCGTAAATTGATGAGATGAAATTTACTTGGGAAAAAAACCTCAACAAAACCACCAGCTGCCCGCAGCTCTTTAAAAACTTTTTTACGTAACGTTCTTGAGCCTAGCTCATCATATAATAAGCGTACTTCTACTCCTTCTTTTGCCTTTTCAACAAGTAAGCTAATAAGATCTGAGCCGATCCCATCATTCTTCAGAATATAGTATTGTAAATGAATAGATTTTTTAGCATTTCTGATATCTTCAAATAATTGATCGAATTTTTTATGACCATCTGTAAATATCTGAACAGCATTATTCTCCGTAAGTACGGCATCATTATTAAATAAATTCATATAAATAAGATCTTGGTTTTTTCTAATGACTTCATTTGTTGTCCGCAATTGATTTGAACTTATTTGCAACAGTTGAGAAGCTAATATTGGCTCTATGCCAAGTTTTTTTCGTCCATCCCATTGAAATAGTTTTCTATTTCTTAGATTTTGTCCGAAAAGTAAATATAAGATAAACCCAAGAATAGGGATAAAGGTCAGCACCATTAGCCATGCCCATGTTGCAATAGGGTCTTTTCTTTCGAAGAAGATAACAAGAAAAGCAAAAATGATATTAAGTATAATAATTACACTTAAAACAATTGAATAGATGTGCATCGAATTTTGTCCTTTCTCACAAAAAAAGCAATAATATGTGCGATAAAATAAGATAGAATGTGTATATGACTGCTCTAAAACTAATATCCTGTATAATTATAGGGTAAAAGGGTAAAACTTTGTACTATTTTGTATTTATTTTAAATAAGAAGAAATTCCCTTTTTTCTTTAATGTGATAATGTAAAGATAAAACAAGAAGTATTTACTTAATAAATAATTAACAAAGTTGTTTGTGCAAGATATATTATTTTTACCTCAAGACTGCTGATTTAAATTTCACCAAAGATTTATGCTTTATGTTGGAATGGAAAACGAATTAAAGTAAGGAGCTTTTATGGAAGAATTACATCTTGGTATGCTACTCTTTTTAATTGGTGCTGGATTTATTGCAGCATTTATTGATTCCGTAGTTGGCGGCGGTGGACTAATCTCATTGCCTGCACTATTATTCACAGGACTTCCGCCACAGATTGCGTTAGGAACAAATAAACTTGCTTCCACTATGGGCTCATTAACAAGCTCGCTCTCTTTTATAAGGAATGGAAAAACAGATAAAAAGTTACTATCAAAACTCTTACCTCTTTCCATTATTGGTTCTGCAATTGGAGTTTATGTAGTACAAAAAATCCCATCAGAATCACTAAAGCCGCTGATTCTTGCTGTTTTAATTATGGTGACCATTTATACTCTTACGAAAAAAGAATGGGGATTACATTCTACATATAACGGGATGACGAAAAAGAAACTCTTGTTTGCTCTATTTATTGTACCATTAATAGGATTCTATGATGGTTTTTTAGGAGGAGGAACTGGTTCGTTCTTTTTATTTTCCTTTCTCCTGATGGGATTTGATTTTGTCGAATCTGCGGGAAATGCTAAAGTTCTTAACTTTGGAAGTAATCTTACAGCACTTATTGTTTTTTTATGTTATGATTCTGTGTATTATTTATATGGAATAGTGATGGGGATTGCTATGATTTTTGGAGCATACATTGGCTCTAAAGTAGCTATTGCAAAAGGGTCTAAATATGTAAAAATATTATTTGTCTTGGTCTCAGCTACTTTGATTGGGAAAAACATATTTGATTATATAACAAATCCATAATAAAAAAGGCTGTTTGCTATCCTAAACTTTTGTGTTTGGGATGTCAAACAGCCTTTTTATAGAAAATTAATGGAGATTTCGATGGGTAAAGATTGGGTTATTCGGTTTTCGATAATCTTCACTTGCGAATTTACCCTTTAAACTTTCAATTAAATAAAGACCCATTAAATCATATAATTCTTGTTCATTTAATTCTTGGATGATATGTAATAAATCTTCTCTACTCATTTCCTCTAAAAAAGCAAAGGCAAGCATATCGATATCTTCTTCATCACCAGTTAATTTATTTTTATATAAGTTATATAGTTCATCTACAATTTTCATTATTGTTTCCTCCTAGTTTTCAGCCAGTTTTAAATGTAACCGTTTTATTTAACCGTATTATATATGATAACATCCTATTATTACTAGTTATTATGTGAACATTATGTTAAAGAATGATACAAAAATTCATAAGCCTTTCTAATTACATTACGTGAAAATTCATCCTGAAAAATAAATATCATTAAGAAAACTGTCTTCTATAAAAAATATACCCTATTTTAGTGGAAAAAACTCCAGTTTCAATGGTAGTATTTGCTATGATAATAATAGACAGTAAATCAGGTTAATGACAGCTGTTTGCTTTAGTATGCAAGCTACTTATATTAATAATACATAATAATGGAGTAGGTATGGAAATATTTTATGATCAAAATAACAATTTAGTGAAACTTTCATTCGTAAAAAATGAATGGAATGAAGAATCAAGACATGTATTAGTTATCTGCCAGTATAAAGATCAATGGTTATTAACAAAACATAAGGAACGTGGATTGGAGTTTCCAGGTGGAAAGAGAGAAATGGGCGAAACTACAATTCAAGCAGCACACAGAGAAGTGATGGAGGAAACAGGTGGCATTATAAAAAGTATGAAATGGATTGCGACCTATCAGGTTTTTGGGGAGGTTCCTTTTTTGAAGGATGTATTTTTTGCAAGAATCAGTCACTTAACCTCCAAAGAGGATTATCTTGAGACAGATGGACCTGTTTTGATTACCGGCAATATAATAACAAAGCGATGGAATGAATCCTTTAGTTTTATTATGAAGGATGAGGTCATCCAATTTTGTATAGCTTATATTGAAAATGAATTATTAAGCAAATAGAAGGGGTAATATAGGAGAAAAAAGGAAAGGAGCAAATAGTATGCAAAATGGCGATATGATAGAGAAAATTCGATTTCCATCTCCTAATCCTTCCATAGATTTATTTTTAGTTACTTATTATGTCGATGGTCTAAGAGTAAAAGGAATGCTCGCTTCTCCAAATGATGGGAAAACGTATGATGGCTTTCTTTATCTAAGAGGAGGCATAAAAAATGTAGGCAAAGTCCGTCCTGGAAGAATTATTCAATTTGCTTCCGAAGGCTTTGTAGTGTTTGCTCCCTTTTATAGAGGCAATCAGGGTGGTGATGGAAATGAAGATTTTGCAGGAGAAGATAGAAATGATGCTATAGCAGCATTTACACTCCTTAAGAATTTATCGAATGTGCAGGATGTTCATGTATTTGGGTTTTCAAGAGGAGGGGTAATGGCTCTATTTGTAGGTATATACTGCCCTGTAAAATCAATTGTTACATGGGGCGGTGTAAGCGATATGTTCTTAACATACGAAGAACGGAAAGATTTACGTAGGATGATGAAACGAGTGATCGGGGGAACTCCTTCTAAGTATCCAGACAGATATGAAGAAAGAACTCCGCTTTATCAATTAGAAAAAATAAATGCTCCTACTCTTATTATTCATGGGAAGCTGGACAAAAATGTTTCGATTAATCATAGTCTCAAATTAGAAGAAAGATTAAAACAACTGGGAAAAGAAGTAGACTCTTGGTATTTTCCAGAGTTAACTCACTACTTTCCTCCAGCTACAAATCGAAAAGTGGTCACTTCCTTAACCAGTTGGATGAAAAAACAAACGGAAAGGATGGTAAAATAAAAAGTAAGCTTTATTATCTTAGTTGATGTTCCGATTTCATGGTCATGCAAGGAGCCTTGATTGCCGGTAACATATTACGAAAGAGAAAAAAATAGAGAAGGGGAATGAAAAATGGGCATGCCTTTAGAATTAAATACAATGATTGTGACAAAAGGAAAAGAAATAAGATTAGAAGAAAATTTATTTTTGTTAGAAAAAGAAGATTATCGTTTATATCCAATGAATATTCCGTTAGAGGTAAGAAGAACAAAAACAGCTGAGATATCGGGGATTGCTACGATTGAAAAATTACAATGGGAAAAAACTAAAACATCGATCACTTATAAATTGATTTCATTAAATTCAACAAATTAATTAATAAAGTTAAAAATGATTGACATGTATTGATGGATTAAGCTATCATTTTACCTTGAACGGATACTCTCTTATCCTGAGCTGGTGGAGGGACTGGCCCGATGAAACCCAGCAACCTACTATGTGAAGAAAATTACTGAATCATTCATGTTTACATGTAATGGGACAGACATTCTCTTAGGAAAGGTGCTAACCTGAAGCAAGGAATTTTTCCTTGAACGATAAGAGTGAAAGGTGCGAATTGATTTTACTAGGAGCCTTTTCACTAATGAAAAGGTTTTTTGTGTAAAATGAATTATTTATCTTTTATAAAAATGTATATTTTTAGATGTGTGTTTTTATTAGAAACAAAAATCTTCGTTATATATATTATATTTTTAAACATTTTTAAAGTTTTACATATAATAATGCACGGAATTGACTTCGGATAAAAACGCCATTTTTACTTCATACTATCTAGGGAATGAGTACCGTATCAAGATAAGGTTAAGGAGTGCAGGAAGAAACCTCACTCTACTTTTTTCTAAAATAAGGAGGAAATCAGATGTCAACAAAACGTCGCTTGTTTACTTCTGAATCGGTAACTGAAGGTCACCCAGATAAAATTTGTGATCAAATTTCAGATGCTATTTTGGACGCTATATTGGCTAAAGATGCTAATGCAAGAGTTGCTGCTGAAACTTCTGTAACAACAGGTCTAGTACTCGTTGCAGGTGAAATAACTACTTCTACATATGTGGATATTCCAAAAATTGTTCGGGAAACGATTAAAGAAATAGGGTATACACGTGCAAAGTATGGATTTGATGCAGAAACAAGTGCAGTATTAACTTCTATTGACGAGCAATCCGCTGATATCGCATTAGGGGTAGACCAAGCTCTAGAAGCTCGTGAAGGTAAGATGACGGATGAGGAAATAGAAGCAATTGGTGCAGGAGATCAAGGCTTAATGTTCGGGTTTGCATGTAATGAAACAAAGGAACTTATGCCTTTACCCATTTCGTTAGCACATAAATTATCAAGAAGACTAGCTGAGGTTAGAAAAGAAGAAATCTTACCTTATCTACGTCCAGATGGTAAAACACAAGTTACAGTCGAATATGATGAGAATAATAAACCAGTGCGCATTGATACAATTGTAATTAGCACACAGCATCATCCAGAAGTGACATTAGAACAAATTCAACGCAATATTAAGGAATATGTAATCAATCCTGTTGTACCAGCTGAATTAATCGATGAAAACACGAAGTATTTTATTAATCCTACAGGACGCTTCGTGATCGGCGGACCACAAGGAGATGCTGGATTAACTGGACGTAAAATCATCGTTGATACATATGGTGGATACGCACGACATGGCGGTGGAGCGTTTTCTGGAAAGGATCCAACAAAAGTGGACCGTTCCGCTGCTTATGCAGCACGTTATGTAGCAAAGAATATTGTCGCTGCAGGATTAGCTGATAAAGTAGAAGTACAATTAGCATATGCAATCGGTGTAGCGCAGCCAGTATCTATTTCTGTTGATACATTTGGTACAGGGATTGTTTCAGAAGATAAGCTAGTAGAAGCAGTACGTGAAAACTTTGACCTTCGCCCAGCAGGAATTATTAAAATGCTCGATCTTCGCAAACCAATATACAGACAAACAGCCGCTTACGGACATTTTGGCCGTACGGACATCGATCTGCCATGGGAACGTACAGATAGAGCAGAGCTAGTAAAAAAAGCAGTAGAAGCATAAAACTTGAGAAAGAAGTTACAAGAAAGTGTAACTTCTTTCTTTTTTTTTTCGTCTAATACTTAATGATGACAATTGTATTACATGTATAAAAAATAAGGATGGAAATGCTAATAACTGATTTATATATTTACACTATTTATGTTAAAATAGAAGACTAAGTGAAGTTTTTATGAAACTTATTACCTATTAACATCTATTCTATTTAAGCGTATAGTAAAAAATTGATTATGGTTCTGCTATTAGAACAATGAGTTAGTTATAGATGTCTCAATGCATGTAGGAAAAGAAATGGAGAAGGTGAGAGCAATATGTGTGGTTTTGTTGGCTGTGTACATGAAAAAGCACAGAACTTTCAAGAAGAACAAAAAGAACTATTTGCAGGAATGAATCGTGTTATAACACATAGAGGTCCTGACGATGAAGGATATTATTATGATAACCACATTCAATTCGGTTTTCGCCGATTAAGTATTATCGATATTGAAAGTGGGCATCAGCCTTTAACATATGAAAATGAACGTTATTGGATAATCTTTAACGGAGAAGTATATAACTATTTAGAAATAAGAGAAGAGTTAGTGAAGGCTGGATTGACCTTCCAAACAAATTCAGATACAGAAGTAATTATTGCTTTATATAGCCATGAAAAGGAAAAAGCGGTTGAGAAATTGCGTGGAATGTTCTCTTTCATCATTTGGGATAAACAAGAAGAAACATTATACGGAGCACGCGATCCGTTTGGGATTAAACCATTCTTTTATTTTGATGACGGAGAGAAAACATACTTTGCTTCTGAGAAGAAAAGTATATCATTAGCATTAGAAAGTGATGTTATCGATTATCGTTCTCTACAACATTATTTAACCTATCAATTTGTTCCTGAGCCTTATACGATGTCAGAGGGAATTAAAAAGCTAGAACCAGGCCATTATTTTACCAAAAAAATTGGTGAACCTATGGAAATCAAACGCTATTGGAGAGCATCCTTTAAACCTGTTGTAAAGCAAGAGGACGAGTATACAAAAGAAATTAAAGATGTACTGTTTGATAGTGTGAAAATGCATATGAGAAGTGATGTTCCTGTTGGATCATTCCTTTCAGGAGGAATTGATTCATCCATTATTGCTAGTATTGCTAAGGAATTTCATCCAAACATTAAAACATTTTCTGTAGGATTTGAACATAATGGATTCAGTGAAATCGATGTAGCAAAAGAAACAGCTGATAAATTAGGATTAGAAAATATTAGTTATATTATTTCTCCGCAAGAATATATGAACGAAATTCCGAGAATTATGTGGCATATGGATGATCCTTTAGCGGATCCAGCTTGTGTACCCTTATATTTCGTAGCACGTGAAGCAAGAAAACATGTAACAGTTGTTCTATCTGGAGAAGGTGCAGATGAGTTATTCGGCGGATATAATATTTATCGGGAACCACAATCTCTTGAAGTGTTTAATAAAATTCCGAACGTCGGAAAAAAATTGTTGCGAGCTGTAGCAAATATTCTTCCAGAAGGCGTGAAAGGAAAAAGTTTCATTGAACGCGGAGTTACACCGATGGAAGAAAGATATATTGGAAACGCAAAAATGTTCTCTGAGTTGGAAAAAGAAAAACTACTTTCTGTCTATAACAATGGTTTGCATTATCGTGATATTACAAATCCATTATATGAAGAAAGCAGAGGATATGATCCTGTGGATCGTATGCAGTTTATTGACATTCATACGTGGATGCGTGGGGATATTTTATTAAAAGCGGATAAAATGACGATGGCTCATTCTCTAGAATTACGCGTACCATTTTTAGATAAAGAGGTCTTTAAAGTTGCTTCTAAAATTCCTACTTCCTTAAAAACAGCGGATGGTACAACAAAATATATTTTACGAAAAGCAGCAGAATCCTTTGTCCCAGAGCATGTACTAAATCGTAAAAAGCTAGGTTTCCCTGTTCCAATTCGTCATTGGTTAAAAGATGAAATGAATGAATGGGCGAAAAACATTATTAAAGAAAGTGATACAGATCACTTATTAAATAAATCAGTTGTTCTTCAGTTGCTAGAGGACCATTGTCAAGGTAAAGCAGACAATAGCCGTAAAATATGGACAGTATTGATGTTCATGGTTTGGCACAGTATTTATATTGAAAAAAAATATTCCTTCGAAAAGGAATATTTAAAAGAAGGAAAGGTAGCAATTAAGAATTAATCGTAATTGCTTGACTTCCCATTTGCACCCAGGATTCTTCAAAATCCTTTATGGGTGCTTTTTTGTTTTTTTCTCCTGTAAGTGGATCATTAAAGTAGATAGATGTTTCATCATAGCCAGTAATAAGAACCGAATGCTCTGAATAAGTTATTTTTACAGTTCCGCTTGGTGTATTCCATGTCCGAAATTGGCTCTCTGGTAACTTTTTGAATGTTGAATTTGTAATGACCCATACTGGTCGATTATTCGATAAATGATTTTTTATTTCTTCAAAATCAGATCCGGTGAAATCGACAATAGAGTCTGGTAAATATTTCTCCGCTAATGCAGCAATTGGTTTATGGTATACACCTAAACCTGGACCGTTTAATGAGTATATATCCCCAATAAATCCATCATTCGGATGTCCATAATAGATTTTACCGTTTGCTCTTGTATAGGGAGTAGTATCTTTTTTAATTTGTTTTGCTAGCGTCATTTTATCGACATCTACATCTACATATTGAAGCAGCATAGCAAGACTTGTTACCTCACAGCCTCGTGGAAGTTCAGGTAACTGGTTTATAATAGGAGCATCTAATAATACAGATTCTTTTATTAAATTTGTTTCCTCTTTTATGGATAAGAGGGCTTTTCGAGTATTTTGTGTGGCAAACTCCTTCGCATAAACAATTGCTTGATAGCCGTCTCTATTTATAAGTAGAAAACTAATTGCAATCATGGCGAATATCGTAAATAAATAGAGACTTTTTACAAAGATGCTTAGTTTATTTCTTACTAATAAATATAATAAGAAAAATAAAGTAATCAATGAAATTACTATTATTGTATTTGATTCCATTTAGTTATCACCTAATCAATTTCTTTATTAAATTATATCGGCTTGAAAAAAAGTTCTTTTAGAAAATATATAAATTGTCACAAAGTTTCCTTTCTTTTAGTTAATTTTGGAACTTTTAAGAAACGATATCCATTCTTTCGTTCCTTTTCCCTATTTTTCGACAAAAGAAACCTTTTTTAGTATACCATTTATTTTGATAAATGATGAGGTTTGTATTATAAAGGTACATTTCTAAGTTATTTGCTATAATTAAAGTAACTTTGGATCATAATAAAAAAAGCTGATCTTCGTCTATTCGCATTTATTATTAATAAGTTATATTACAAATAAAATCTTTATTTTTTTCATAATTTGCTGGTTTGTTAAAGTTGAATAAAGCCAATTTAGATTTTTACATGGGATGGAGGAGCTTTTATGTGGAAATGGGAAGCTGAGGGAAACGCGAAAGCGGTCATTGTTATTGTTCATGGAGCAATGGAGCACCATGGTAGATATGGCTGGCTTATCGAAATGTTTCGGTTAGCTGGTTTTCATGTTGTAATGGGAGATCTTCCTGGACAGGGTATGACAACTAGATCTGATCGAGGACATATTGATTCATTTGATGAATATACAATAGAAATTAAAGACTGGATTCAAGCTGCCTATCAATTTGATCTGCCTATTTTTTTATTGGGGCATAGCATGGGGGGCCTTGCTTCTATTAGACTTCTCCAGCAGGAGAAATTAAAAATAGCAGGCTTGATTTTATCTTCACCATGCTTAGGGTTGATTAATTACCCCTCCAAGTTGATGAGTTTAGTATCACTTCTCTTGAATAAAGTGGCCCCAAAGCTAAGAGTTAATTCCGGTTTAACGATTGATATGGCAACTCGTAATGCAGAAGTAAGAGAAATTGATTCAAATGATACTTTATATATAACGAAAGTTTCTATCAGATGGTACCGTGAATTGATTAATGCAACAAAGAAAGCCTTTGAAGACATCGCCAATACGCAAGACTTGCCACTTTTGCTTATGCAAGGCGGCGGCGATTTAGTTGTAGATAAAAAAATGGTAAAAACCTGGTTCAATATGATACCATTATCTGAAAAGAGATATAAAGAATGGCCAGAGTTTTATCATGAAATTTTTAATGAACCAGAAAGAGATGAAGTTTTTGAATACACGAAGGATTTTATCAATAGTCAATTGAAAGCAATTGGTTATATTGTATAAGCGAGGTTTTTTATATGTCAGTTCCAAAGATGCCAATAACATTAATGTCAAAAGTTTACTTAAAGGTTTTTCCAGTTGTCCATCAAGAATTGAGCTATTGGGCGCAAAGAGCAGAGAGTATTCCTAATTTAGAATTAAGAAAACAAGCATTAGCAAGTATTGAGAATAAAACATTTCATTGTGAAGGTGGTTCCATCATGGCCCTAATTGCCATGAGCAAGTACAAAGAAGTGATTAAATTTATTGTAGCCTACCAAACGATAAGTGATTACTTAGATAATCTTTGTGATCGAAGCACTTCGCTTGATCCGAAAGATTTTTCTGCTTTACATGAATCAATGGAACACGCTTTAACTGTTGGAGCTAAACCAAGTAATTATTATCGTTATCGAGAGGATCAAGATGACGGAGGCTACTTATATGATTTAGCTAAGACATGCAGAGATACACTAGCAAAGCTACAGAATTACGGAAGCATTAAGGAACAGCTTTTAGAATTATGCCGCTACTACTGTGATTTACAGATACATAAACATGTGATAATGGAAGAACGAATTCCTCGATTGAAATTTTGGTTTGAAAAAAATAAAAATCATGTCCCTAAAATGGAGTGGTATGAATTTTCTGCTTGCTCTGGCTCGACTTTAGGAATTTTTTGCTTAGTCTCTTATGCATTTCGGGATGATTTTGATGATTCTTATCCAGCACTAATTCGAGATGGATATTTTCCTTATATCCAAGGACTACATATCTTACTAGACTATTTTATCGATCAAGAAGAGGATAAAATAGGTGGTGACTTAAACTTTTGTTTCTATTATAAAAATGAAGAGGAATTATTTAATCGTCTAAAGCATTTTGTAACAGAAGCCGATCGCCATACTAATAAACTCCCTCATCAAAAATTTCATAAACTGATTAACCGAGGTTTATTAGGCGTCTATTTATCTGACGAGAAGGTAAATAAGCAACGAAATATCCGCAAGCTTGCCAAAAACATGATTAGGACATCTGGTCCAATCGGCTATTTTTTCTATCTGAACGGAAGAGCTTATAGAAAGTTTCAAAAAGTAATACCGAGTGGAGCATTAAGAGCATTGAGCAAATAAAATAAGGGTGAGACATAAGTATTTCAACCCAATATAACCCCGAACAATTATGCGTGCATATTAGGAAATATTCGTATAATTATTTGGGGGTTTTTATTTATTTTAAGAAAAAAGGTTTGTGGTAATCACCCGCAGACTGAATACACTTCGCTTTCCATGGGGCGAGCGCCAAGTCTCCTCGTTCCTGCGGGGTCTTGGACTTTCTCGCAGCTCCCATAGGAGTCTACGTGTATTCAGTCTGCTCTGTTTTTTTCTAGTAATTTTAGTTTGCTAAAAAACTAAATAAGCTTTAAAAAAGGAGTGAAATGGAACGGAGGATACTCGACTCCTGCGGGAAGCAGAGCAAAGCCTAAGCCCCCACAGGCTTTAGCCGAGGAGACTTAGGTTGCTCCCCGGCGCATCGTGTGTCTGTAGTGTAATGGAACGAATTGGTTTCACCACTGAATTAGAGATTGTTCGTCTTTATCCAATATATATTTTGTTTTGTCCCATCCTCATTTTGTTGCAGCGGGTATTGAGCTTCTTTCCACAAGTATGTCAGTAGTTTCATTCCATTTCATTTCATTTGAATTAATATTGTGACTATCTTTTCTCAATTGCGATAATAAAAGGCGGATTATTAATGCCATTTATAAACTGATAACGAAGCACATGAGCTTCCTGTTGATTTATATTTTCAACATAGGTAATAAGTTTGTCCCGTTCAATAGCTCCCTCTGGATGGCCATGATAAATCACTAATACAATAATCCCTTCTTTAGACAGGATTTGAAGTAGCTGTTCGATTGCGGCAATAGTTGTTTCAGCCTTTGTGACAATCGACTTGTCTCCACCAGGTAAGTAGCCTAGATTAAAAACAGCTCCTGTGACTTTTCCGTGGTACTGAGAAGGAATCACATCCATTATATGCTCATGTCCGCACAAATGAAGAGAAGCAGCTTCTTGCAATGCTTGATTAATTAGCTTGTCCTTTGTCGCCAGTAAAGCAGCTTCTTGAATATCAAAGCTGAATACCTTTCCTTTGTTTCCAACAAGATTGGCTAAAAAAACGGTATCATGACCATTTCCCATTGTAGCATCAATTGCAATATCTCCTTTCGATATTGCTTTTTCCAATAATTGATGAGCAAATGGAATGACTCTGTCTAACTTCATTGTGTCACCTTCTTATTTGCCTGATAGAATTTACCTTGCCAGCTATTGCGGCTTTTTAATTCTGCATCAATTTTGTTTAATACTTCCCATTTATTTACACTCCACATTGGCCCCACCATTAATTCAATTGGTCCATCTCCAGTAATTCGGTGAATAATTATTTCTGGTGGTAATATTTCTAATTGATCGCAAACTAATGATATATATTGATCAAATGTTAAAAATTTCAGCAGGCCCTTTTCATATTGCTTGACCATTGGAGTTCCCTTTAATAAATGAAGCAAATGGATTTTAATTCCTTGTACGTCTAGCTCGCTAACGCTTTTGGCTGTTTCCATCATCATTTCGTTCGTTTCCATTGGTAAACCATTAATAATATGGGAGCAAATACGAATATTATGCTTTCTCAGCTTATTAACGCCTTCCACATATGTTTGAAAATCATGAGCCCGATTAATAAGGTTTGCGGTTTTTTCATGAACCGTCTGAAGACCTAGTTCTACCCATAAATAAGTACGTTCATTTAGTTCTGCTAAATACTCGACAACATCATCTGGTAAACAATCTGGGCGTGTTGCGATAGATAGACCAACAACATTTTCCTGCTTAAGCACCACTTCATATTTTTCGCGCAGTACATCAACAGGAGCATGAGTATTGGTGTACGCTTGAAAATAGGCCATATACTTTCCGTCTTTCCATTTCGTATGCATCTTGTTTTTTATATCATGGAATTGCTTTTCAAGGCTATCAACACGATTGCCAGCAAAATCGCCAGAACCAGCTGCACTGCAAAAAGTGCATCCTCCATGTGCTACAGTACCATCTCTATTCGGGCAATCAAAGCCGCCATCTAGGGCAATTTTGAAAACTTTGTGACCGAATTCATTTCGAAGATGATAATTCCATGTATGATATCTCTTATTATCAGAGGCAAATGGGAATGGGTTATTCTGATTCATATCAGTGTAACCTCCTAAGTAATTTTAATTCTTTTTTTGTCATTTCCACCTAAGCATTTTAACATGACTCAGTTCTTTATCCAACAGAATTTCTTCATCAGTTAAGAAAAGGAAGTAATAGGAGAGGAACAATAGACAGATACTACTTGTGAAGCAATCTGCTTCTAATTGAAAAGATTGTTGGGAGGTTATTATTTGGCTACTCGCGATTCCATGAGCGACTTACTACAAAGATGTAATGATGTAATCAATTTTGCAGAACAGCAATATGAAGCAGCAAGACGTCAGGAACATTTTAATGATACGGAATATACGGATGCACAAATGCAATTAGAGAATATTTACAATGATTTGCACACGATGGATCGCAGTGCAAACCAGCAGCAAAGAGAAGAACTGCATCGCATGCGATTACTGATAGAGCAAATGCAAAATCAAATGACATTAAGACTGCATTAAGAGGGGGATTAAAATGGATAAACGTTCGAAGAAAAATAATCCAGAACAAAAAACACGTAATGGGATAAATAATCAGGATATAGAGCTGGGGAAAGATGTTGATCTAATTAAAGCCGCCAAAAAGAAATATGAGAATTCTGGAGGTCAACCAGCTAAATCCAAATCAAGACAAGAATAATTTATTAATAAAAAATGTCCCAACGGTATGAAGACTGTTGGGACATTTATATCAATTGGTTTTAGGCGTTAACTTAGAAGCTTCTTTTGTGGGATAATCATAGAAAAAGGCTGTAAACAAGCTAATTACAAGTAGCACGACTAATATAGGCACAAGCAAAGTCATACCACTGCTGTCAACAAGCATTCCCCCGACAAGTGGACCAATCATTCTTCCACCAGTTGCTGTACTGTTTACGATTCCTTGGAAAAAGCCTTCTTTCCCTTTAGGAGCCAGCTTATCAGCAATGGTCGGTACTGCTGGCCAAATAAGCATTTCTCCGATTGTTAAGATTATCATCGCCGCAAGAAAGCCAGTAAAGTATTCTGCTTTTCCTACAATAAGGAAGGAAACAATAAAAATACCGATTCCAATAAGCATTTGTTTCTTTATAGATGTACATACTTTTTTGGTGAAAAAAGAAATCAGCGGTTGGCCGAACACAATGAGACCACCATTAACAGCCCATAATAAACTATATTGTGTTAAAGGAATACCTAACTCCTGTGTATGGGTGGAAATGGTAGCTTGCCATTGAACATAGCAAATCCAGCACAATAAATATCCCAATCCTAAAATACCGAGTGAATACATAGCGGGACTGCCTTTTAACAAATGTCTTCCTTTTCTTTTAGAAACCGTACCAGTAGTAGAAGGAAGGACATCTGTTTTTACTTGAATGTTTTTATAACTAAAGAAGGCAATAAGGAAAAATACCCCATACATAAGGGTGTTGGACAAGAAGATTAATTGGAACGAATAAGAAGCGATAAATCCACCAATTGCTGATCCTAGTGCCACACCAACGTTTTGCGCAACATAAATACTATTAAAAGCTTTTCTTCCTCCCTCTGGCCAAACATTCCCTGCCATTGCGTACATGCTAGGATATATAATACCTGATCCAAAACCAGATAACGTAAAGAATGTACAATAAGCTTCCCAATTGTGGAAAAGAGTCAATCCTAGTAAAGAAAAGGCGGTTAAAGAGATCCCTAATAAGATGGATAGATATCCCCCTAATTTATCGTAAAGAATGCCTCCGATTAAATTACCGATAACACTTGCTCCAGAATTAAGCATAAGAATAAAACCTGCAACCGTAAGTGTTTTTCCTAAATGCTCATGAATGTATATACTATTTAAAGGCCAAAGTAAGGAAGATCCTGTAACGTTAACAGCCATTCCAATAACTAAAAGCCATAGAGAACGAGGCATAATAATGCTCCTTTTCAACTTTATTCTTAAATACCAAAATAAGTGTAGTTGCTTTTTAACAAACCTGCAATAGAATAGTATCCATTTTTTTAAAGGCGGAATTTTCTGATAGAAAAGCGCGATAAAAAGCGTTTTTGAAAGGTAAATTAGGATGAAAAGTCGATAATAATCATTTTAATATTTAATTTATTTGAAAAATAAGTATTTTTCTAATAAAGTAGTAATAACCCCAAAATTAAGCATGGAGAAAGGATAAAATAAATGACAAAAATATGTTTAATAAGGCATGGAGAAACAGATTGGAATGCACTGGGAAGGATTCAAGGAAAAACGGATATCCCATTAAATGAAAATGGAAAGAAGCAGGCAGAACAATGCCGTGACTATTTAAAGCATTCAGATTGGGATGTCATTGTTACAAGTCCTCTTAAAAGAGCAAAGCAAACAGCGTTAATTATAAATGAAGCTTTGCAACTAGAAGTGGTAGAAATGGATGAATTCATGGAGCGCAGTTTTGGCGATGCGGAAGGGAAAACAAGAGAAGAACGAGCGATTCTTTATCCAGATCATCACTATCCAAACCAGGAATCAAGAGAAGCCCTTGTCAAAAGACTAACTGGCGGCCTAGAAAAAATTCTTTGCCGGTTTCCAAACGAAAAAGTATTACTAGTTGCTCACGGTGCAGTTATCCATACATTATTAACCATAGTGTCAGAAGAATCTCTCAAAATAGAAAAATATTTATCAAATGCTTGTATTAGCAATATTCAGTATAAAGAGAAGCGCTGGGAAGTGAAAAATTACAACTTGGTCGATCATTTAGTGGAGATACATGAATAGGAATGATTGGAAGGGGATTTGATCAATGAGTGATTTTGGTGCATACATAGATAAAAATATTTCATTGAAACCAATGAAACGAGGAAACTTGGACGGGTTGACTTTCGCTGTAAAGGATGTTTTTGCTATTAAAGATTATCTTTCCTCGGCTGGGAATCCAGATTGGCTTTCTAGTCATCCTCCTGCTAAAGAAACAGCACCTGTGATTACTAGCTTGCTGAATAATGGTGCCCGGCTGCAAGGTATAACAATCACAGATGAATTGATGTATAGTTTAAATGGAGAAAATTTTCATTACGGAACTCCAGTTAATCCTAAGGCCCCTAATAGAATTCCAGGTGGATCCTCCAGTGGTTCAGCTGTAACAGTTGCTGCAAAACGGACAGATTTCTCTTTAGGGACAGATACAGGAGGATCGATAAGAATTCCATCTTCTTATTGTGGAATTTATGGAATCCGCCCTTCCCATGGAGCAGTGAATATAGAAGGAGTAATCCCTCTTGCAAAAAGCTTTGATACCGTTGGATGGATGGCAAATGACGCAGAAATTCTAAATGAAGTTGGAAAAGTGCTTTTGCCTGCCCAAAGAGACGGCTCTTTTACGAGATTTATCATGGGAAGTGATGCATGGGCATTGGCAGACCAAGAAGTTCATAAAGCCTTTGCTCCTTTATTGGAGAAATTAAAACAGTCGGTACCTAATTATACAACAACGGTTATAGCAGAAGAAGGTCTGCAAGAGTGGTCTGAGGTCTTTAGAATGCTACAGGGCAAAGAAATTTGGCAGGAGCATGGAGAATGGATTCAAAAAGTAAAGCCTACGTTTGGGCCAGGCATAGCAGAAAGATTTAAGTGGGCGAGTACAATAAAAGACGAAGATTTAGCACCATATCATCAGTTGAGACGTAAAATTCAGCAAAGAATGGAAGAACTGCTTAAAGATGACGCAGTTTTGATCATTCCTACAGCTCCAGGAATCGCACCTCTTTTAAATCTACCTGTTTATGAATTAGAAGAAAGAAGAAAGCAAACCTTTCAGTTGTGCTGTATTGCAGGATTAACGGGTTTCCCCCAAGTGAACATACCATTAACTACAAGCAATGGAGTACCAGTAGGTCTTTCTCTTATAGCTAGTAGAAATCAAGATAGAAATTTACTTCGATTAGTAGCTGAGTGGGTAAAGAAATGGTAATGATATAACCTTAAAGGAAATATAGGCATATCTATAAAGGAAGCAGATAACCTAGTTATTTACAAATTTTTATTCAAGCTTAGCGAATTTTTGGTAATCTATTTGAAGCAGTTCTGAAACTATAAAAACAAAAAAGGGCGAGGAATTCTTTTTTGGGGGCAGGCATTTTAGGGAACACTGCTGTAGACGCACGAAGTAAATTCATAAAAAGTATGGTACTGAAATGATTACTGATTCTCATATGCAGGCAATGTCTGCAACAACGCTAACCAAATAGAAAATTACTATTAGTATCTCAGTAAGTGGCAGTACCAAAGATACTATTGATGCTTTAAATATTGCCAAAAACAATGAGGTTAAAATTATATATTACGCACATTAACATTCTCCCATTACAAAGATTTCAGACTGTTGTTTTATTAACAGGCGGTAGAGAAACTGCATTTCAAGACGGTTTCATGTCGGCAAGTTATGCAATGGGGTTGCACATCGGTTAAAAGAAATAGCATTAAAATATAGAGAAGCTACTGCAAAAGCAGTGGTTGATAAAGCATACTAATATATTCAAGAGAGGAGTAATTTGATGATTGAGAAACTAAAGGGAGGTTTAATCGTTTCTTGCCAAGCATTGGATTCTGAGCCATTACATGGTTCAGAATTTATGGCTGCAATGGCGCTTGCTGCAAAAATAGGGGGAGCTGTAGGAATCAGAGCAAACGGTTACTCGGATATCAAAAGAATTAAAGAGAAAGTAGATTTACCTATTATAGGGATTCTAAAAAAACATTATCCAGGCTATGATGCATTTATTACCACAACTAAGGCAGATGCACAGCTTGTGGCTGATGCGGGCGCCGACATTATTGCGATAGATGCAACCGACCGTTCAAGGGCAGAAGATCTACAGGAATTAATTGATTTTATAAAGGATAACCTTAACAAAAAAGTTATGGCGGATGTTTCCACTCTAGAGGAAGGTATACGTGCAGAGACTATGGGTTGCGATTTCGTTGGTACTACCCTAGCTGGATATACAGTGAAAACGCAACATTTGAAAAATGGTCCAGCCTTTGAATTATTAGATAATCTTGTTAAAGCAGTAAACGTTCCTATCATAGCTGAGGGGAGAATTGAAACCCCAGAAGATGCCAGAAAGGCATTAGAGCTTGGTGCTTTTTTTGTTGTAGTAGGTGGAGCAATTACACGTCCTCAGGAAATAACTAAACGATTTGTAAAGGGTATGAACAGCTAAGAAATATATATAAGGTGTCTTGTCGTGATTTAAGATAGACAATCAATTATAAAAGGAGCTGATTCAAATGAAAAGAATTCCACTTAGTATGGTGATAAAAGATTTGTCGCATATTCCTCAATACCCGCTTCCAGCTGAATTTCGAATTAGGTTATTTGAAAAAGGTGATGAACATCATTGGGCATTTGTGGAGGCGAGTGTAGATGAATTTGAAAGCGAAGAAGCTGCTTTAGCGCATTTTTATAAAGAATTTGGACCATATATTGATGAAATGACAAATAGATGCTTGTTCATCGAGAATAAAAATGGAGAAGTGATTGGAACAACAACGGCATGGTATGGTGACTTAAAAGGAGATGGAGAAATAACAGGAAGAATTCATTGGGTAGGAATTGTCCCTGCATATCAAGGACAGAAACTCTCCAAACCTTTACTAAGTGCGGCGATGAATATCTTGGCTAAATATCACTCAAAAGCATACCTTACATCGCAAACAACAAGTTACCAAGCGGTTAATATGTACTTAAACTATGGGTTTAAGCCGTTTATCACTGCTCCGAGCTGTCATGAAGCTTGGTCCTTATTAGAGGATACTTTAGAGCGAAAAATATTAAAGTGAGCCAATGTCAAAATTTAAGTAGCTATATTTGGATCTGATTAATCCGTATTTTGGAAAATTTAACGGTTGCTTTCCACTAAAAATGCTCAAGTAGTCTTTAATTGTAAACTAAACTATTGAAATAGGTAAGGAGTTAGCTGCAATAAGAATAATATATGTGATTAAATTATGAAAGCAATGGAAATAATGAAAATAAGCTGAGAATTCGTGTTATTAGTGTAGGGACAATCAGTATCTATCATGCTGAAATTTATGCAAAGCTCCCACAAGTAGAATTTGTTGCTTTGTGTGAATACAATGACAAAAGAAGAAGCTGAGGTTAGAGAAATATTTGGTTACAAGGTTTATAAAGAGTGTAAACACTTGTTAGACAGATATTGATTAGTATGTATCGATTCTTAAAGAGCGGCTGATTCGATTGAACGTTCTAGTAACGAAGGTCAAAGGTGGGTTTTCATTGAAAATGAAAATGGCAAAATTCTAATGAATGTTTGACTATAATTAAGTTGCAAAACGACTAATTTGATTTCTCTTATTAATATGTACTTAATCTGAAAACTACTTGCAACATACATTAAAATACAATACAATAAAAAACATATATAAGTAATCAACAAGGATAAGGAATAGTAAAGATGCCCTTTTGAAAGAAGAGAACTGACGGATGGTGCAAGTCAGTCAAAAACATCTTGAACTCACCTTTGAGTTGCAAGTGTGAACTTTTAGTAATGCTTGCCGTACACCTGCGTTAAAGGATAATGAAGCGAGTGATTTATTCACTAATTGTGGGTGGTACCGCGGGAGATTATACATAATGCCTCTCGTCCCTATTTGGGATGAGCGGCTTTTTATTTTGGTCAAAACAACTTTATGGGAGGATTTAAGATGAGTTTTAATCATCAGAAAATAGAACAGAAATGGCAAAAGTTTTGGGAAGAAAACAAGACTTTTAAAACAAGTGAAGAAAAAAGCAAGAAAAAGTTTTATGCTTTAGATATGTTTCCATACCCATCTGGAGCAGGACTGCATGTTGGGCATCCAGAAGGCTATACAGCAACAGATATTCTCTCGCGTATGAAAAGGATGCAGGATTTTAATGTTCTTCATCCAATGGGGTGGGATGCATTTGGTTTACCTGCAGAACAATATGCGCTAGATACTGGTAACCATCCAGCTGAATTCACACAAAAAAACATCGACACATTCCGCCGTCAAATTAAATCATTAGGCTTTTCCTATGATTGGGATCGCGAAATTAACACAACAGATCCAGAATATTATAAGTGGACACAATGGATTTTTCTCAAATTGTATGAAATGGGCTTAGCTTATGTCGATGAAGTAGCAGTAAATTGGTGTCCAGCATTAGGAACGGTTCTAGCTAATGAAGAAGTTATTGATGGTAAGAGTGAACGTGGTGGACATCCAGTAGAAAGACGTCCGATGCGTCAATGGGTATTAAGAATAACAGCATATGCTGATCGTTTGTTAGAAGATTTAGATGAAGTAGATTGGCCAGAAAGTATTAAAGAAATGCAAAGAAATTGGATTGGGCGTTCAGAAGGAGCAGAAGTTACCTTCCGAATTGACAATCATGATGAGTCATTCACTGTCTTTACAACAAGACCAGATACATTATTTGGTGCAACTTATGCTGTGCTTGCTCCTGAACATGCTTTAGTAGAGAAAATTACAACTTCAGAGCAAAAGGCAGATGTAGAAGCTTACTTAGAAAAGGTTAAAAGTAAGAGTGATTTAGAAAGAACGGACTTAGCGAAAGAGAAGACGGGTGTATTTACTGGTGCTTACGCGATCAATCCAGCAAATGGCGAAAAAATGCCAATCTGGATCGCTGATTATGTCCTTGTCAGCTACGGTACAGGAAGTATTATGGCTGTACCTGCACATGATGAAAGAGACTATGAATTTGCTAAAACATTTGGTTTACCAATTAAAGAAGTGGTAGCTGGAGGAAATGTAGAAACAGAGGCCTATACTGGTGATGGGGAACATGTAAATTCTGATTTTCTAAATGGTTTAAATAAAGAAGAAGCTATTATCAAAATGATTAATTGGTTAGAAGAGAAAGAAATAGGAACGAAGAAAATCACTTATAGACTTCGTGATTGGCTATTTAGCCGCCAGCGCTATTGGGGTGAGCCAATTCCTATTATCCATTGGGAAGATGGCACAATGACAGGTGTTCCAGAAGAGGAATTACCATTGACACTTCCAGAAACATCTGAAATTAAGCCATCTGGAACAGGTGAATCTCCGTTAGCGAATATTTCAGAATGGGTAAACGTAGTTGATCCAGTTACTGGCAAAAAAGGCAGACGTGAAACAAATACCATGCCGCAATGGGCTGGAAGCAGCTGGTATTACTTGCGTTATATTGATCCGAAAAATAACAAGCAGATTGCTGACCCTGAGAAAATTAAAGAATGGCTACCAGTTGATATGTATATTGGTGGAGTAGAACACGCTGTCTTGCATCTTTTATATGCACGCTTCTGGCATAAAGTACTTTATGATTTAGGTGTTGTTCCTACGAAAGAACCATTCCAAAAATTATATAATCAAGGAATGATCCTCGGTGAAAATAATGAAAAAATGAGTAAATCAAAAGGAAATGTCGTAAATCCAGATGAAATTGTAGCTAGTCATGGTGCAGATACACTTCGTCTGTATGAAATGTTTATGGGACCATTAGATGCTGCAATTGCATGGTCAACAAATGGACTTGATGGTTCAAGAAGATTCCTAGATCGAATTTGGCGATTGTTAGTTGATGATAATGGAGAGCTTACTTCTAAAGTTCAAGATATAGAGGAAATGAAGGCGCTAGATAAAATTTATCATCAAACAGTGAAAAAGGTAACAGAGGATTTTGAAGCACTTCGCTTCAATACGGCCATTTCGCAAATGATGGTGTTTATCAATGAATGTTATAAAGCAGATCGTATTCCGAAGAAATATGTGGAAGGATTCGTGAAGTTGCTTTCTCCAATTTGCCCGCATATTACTGAAGAGCTATGGCAGATCATTACTGGTTCTAATCAATCCATTGCCTATGAAGCATGGCCTGCATATGATGAAGCAAAATTGGTTGATGATGAAGTCGAAATTGTCATACAAATTAACGGTAAAGTGAAAGCGAAACTAATGGTTCCAGCGGATGCTAATAAAGATGCGTTAGAGCAGATTGCTATGGAAGATAGCCAAGTTAAAGAGCAGATTGATGGCAAGCAAGTACGTAAAGTTATTGCCGTTCCTGGTAAATTAGTTAATATCGTTGCAAATTAAAAGGGAGAGGCTGTCTTTTTTGACAGCCTCCTCTTTCGGTCAATTAGGCAGACTAATTGCATAACATAGTCATTTAATCTATATTACAATGAGAGAAACTATATACACAGTATAAAAGGTGATAATGGAGGAAATAAAATGGATACGATAAAAACAATTACTACTGAGGAATTAGAGGAAAAGCTGACTAATGAAGAAAAGCTAGAATTAGTTGACGTTCGGGAAGACGAAGAAGTAGCAGAAGGAATTATTCCTGGAGCAAAACACATTCCGATGAATAGCATCCCTGAAAATTTAGATTACTTTTCAAAAGATAAAGAATATATCATGATTTGCCGCTCAGGTAGACGAAGTGAAAATGTATGTTACTATTTGCAAGACCAAGGCTTCAAAGTGGTAAATATGGAAGGCGGCATGCTAAATTGGCATGGCAAAACAGTTTAAAGGCTGATAGCTAATATAAGCGAAAAAGCTTAAAGATAAGGTATTATTCTCCTTTATTCTTTGAGCTTTTTTATATGGACTTCGTTTACATAACTTAAATGAAAGCTAAAAGTGTCTACACTCTGAAAGTATAAGAATAGCTTGCTAAGAAATTCAAAAGAAAGTTAAAAGTTTTTATAGAATTGATTGAATAGTAAGAATTTTGTCTATCCTTTAACTATAACCTACAAAATAATAGGGAGAGGAAGAAAAGATGATTAAAGTAAAATTATTTGATCAAGAGCACGAGAAGGATCTAGAATTACAGATGAATAAATTTTTACAGAAAATAGATGAGAAGAAATTAATCGATATCAAATACAATGTCGCAGCCATGCAAGAGGATGAGGAGGATCAAATCTATTGTTTTTCCTCCATGATTATTTACAGAACTTAATTAGAGAAAAATAAAAAGCAGAAGTGCCTGTATGGAAAGCACCTCTGCTTATTTTTTATTCACTTTTAGCAACTAAAGCAGCATTGACACCTGCCAGCCTTCCTGTTACAAAAGCTGATGTAATATTATAACCTCCAGTATATCCGTGAATATCTAATATTTCACCACAGAAGAACAATCCTTCCGTCATTTTCGATTCCATTGTCTTAGGAGCAATTTCCTTTATAGATACACCACCGCCAGTGACAAAAGCTTTTTCTATCGGTAACGTTCCGTTTACATCAAAGGTGAAAGCTTTACATAGACCAACAAAGACTCTAATTTTATCTTGAGAAATAGTTGCACATGGAGCTGCTGGATCGATATTTGCTAGCTCCAGCAAATATAATAAATATCGTTCTATTAATAGACCTTTTAACGTATTTTTAATTGCTTTCTTTGGTTCAGTTTTCAGCAATGTCATTGTATCTTGAAAAAGCTCTTCTTCTTTCTTATCAGGAAATGAGTCAATGGAAACTTTCACTTCCCCTAAATTCCATTTTTTCTTTGCCTTCACGACAAATTGGCTGCATCGTAATACGGCTGGACCACTAATGCCAAAGTGGGTGAATATCATATCCATTTGATGGGTAATAATAGGTTTGCCTTTCGGGTTAAGTACACTTAATGCTACATCTCTTAGTGAAACCCCTTGTAAGGTTTTATTTTGAATAAATGCTTCTTTCGAAGTGATAGGTACTTCTGTTGGAAATAAATCCGTTATTGTATGCCCTGCTTTTTTAGCCCATGCATATCCATCCCCTGTTGAACCAGTATGTGGTACAGATTTGCCACCAACTGCAATGATCAGTGACTTACAGGTTTTAGTTTCACCATTTTGTAGAATCACCGTTTTTGTTTTATTTTCATGATAGTTTACTGTCTTTACTGGGGAATTGGTCTGAATAGTTACCCCTAATCTATCTAGTTCGCTTAATAAGGCATCTACGACTGACTGTGCTTTGTTGGAAACAGGAAACATTCTGCCGTGATCCTCTTCCTTTAAAGCAATCCCCAGCTTTTCGAAAAAAGCGATAATATCTTCATTGTTAAATTCAGAAAATCCACTGTAGAGAAAACGCCCATTTCCAGGTATATGCTTTATGATTTCCTCTATTGGAAGCCTATTAGTTACGTTGCAGCGTCCTCCACCTGAAATGGCTAATTTTCTGCCAAGCTTATTTCCTTTATCAATTAGTAATACTTTCGCCTGTTGTTCTGCCGCTCCAATTGCGGCCATTAATCCTGATGGTCCTCCGCCAATCACGATTACATCATATTGCATATTACATCCTACTTTCTTGAAAAAGTGTCGTTTTCTTTGTTATTATTTTAGTTTGTATCTATCTATCTTATAAAGGAATATGTCTGTTAGCCACTAATTTTAAAAAAGGGGATTCTTTCCTTTTATAGTAATCCATAACCGCATCATGCTCTTTATTAAAAGTAGCGTTTCTTTTTAAGAAAGGGTACACTACTAATAGTGTGTTAGAAAATGTTCATATTTACTTTTAATCGAATATATTTTATTACCTATTTTCGTGGTAAAATACTTATTTGTGTAACGTTTTAAGAGAGCTTCGTTTAAGGAAGGGATTTTATGTCATCAAAATTGCTTAAAGGCACATTTATTTTAACACTTGGGACCATTATATCCAAAGCGTTAGGGTTATTTTATGTTATACCATTCAATATGATTGTCGGAAAACAAGGGACAGTGCTATATCAATATTCTTATGTAGCTTATACTATTGTAATAAGTATTGCAACAGCTGGTATTCCATTGGCTGTAAGTAAATTTATTTCGAAATATAATGCAATGGGAGAATATAAAGTAGGAAGAAGATTATTTAAGTCAGGATTAGTGATCATGCTGGCAAGTGGGGTCCTGTCTTTTTTAGCTTTATATGCAGCAGCTCCCTTTTTAGCAGGGCTTATTATATCAGATGATGACTTGACCTCAACCGTAGGGCAGGTTACAACAGTTATCCGTGCAGTAAGCTTCGCATTGATTGTCGTTCCATTTATGAGTTTAATCAGAGGCTTTTTTCAAGGGCATGATGCAATGGCACCTTCAGCTGTCTCGACAGTAATCGAGCAGATTGTTCGGATTGTTTTCTTACTTGGCGGATCAGCAATTGTTCTGTTTATATTAAAAGGAAAATTGATTACTGCAGTCAGTATTTCCGTTTTTGCAGCATTTGTCGGTGCAATAGGTGGACTTGCTGTGCTGTTATTGTATTGGCGAAAAAGTAAAGATGAGTATGATAATCTTTTATTATATGATAAAGGCATGCAGACAGATATTCGTCTGCGCTCTATGTATAAAGAAATTCTCTTGTCTGCTGCTCCATTTGTTTTCGTGGGAGTGGCGAATCCGTTATTTCAGGCAATCGATACCGTTACTTTTAACCGTGCGATGAGTAGTATTGGGCTAAGTTCAATCTCTGAAACTGCCTTAAATATTTTTAATTACCAAACCCATAAAATCATTATTATTCCCGTATCGCTTGCAACTGGTTTTTCGATGGCATTAATTCCAATGATTACAAGAGCCTTTATAAAAGAGGATCATACCGATCTTGCCACAAACTTAAATCAAACTTTCCAAGTCTTATTATTTATTACGTTGCCCGCATGTATTGGTCTTTCTGTTCTAGCAGAGCCAGTGTATCGGTTGTTTTATGGGACAGAAGATCTTCTAATGGGTGCAGAAGTGCTAAGATTGTATGCTCCTGTTGCCATTCTTTTTTCCCTTTATCCAGTTACCGCGTCCATCTTACAAGGGTTAAATGAGCAACGATTTACTATATTAAGTTTATTAGTAGGGATTTTAATTAAATTAAGTTTAAATATCCCGTTTATAGAAAGATGGGAAACAAATGGCGCTATCCTTGCAACTTCATTAGGGTATACAGTATCTATCCTCATTAATTTAGGGGTAATAAAGGCATACGCAAATTATTCCTATAAAATAGTTATTCGAAGAAGCATTCTCATCATTGGATTTTCGGTAATGATGTATATTGTAACAAATATTGTCTATTCATTACTCCGGTTATTTTTATCAACAGAGTCCGTTGTAGCTTCTTTATTAATGGTTGTTATTGTAGCTATTTTTGGAGTTCTCATGTACGTATATTTAGCTTACCGCTCTAAATTGATTTATCGCATTTTTGGAGAGCAAGCTAATAAAATAAAACAAAAATTAAGACTTCCTTTTTAATTTAGGAGAAACAGTAGGAAGTAAGCTTTTAAATAATAGGAAAAGAGCCTTTAAAAATAGAAATAATAGATAGAGGTTGAGTTTATATGCGAATAGATAAAATGCTCGCTAATTTAGGGTACGGAAGTAGAAAAGAAGTGAAAATGCTCCTGAAAAATAAGGCAGTAAAAGTAAATGATGTAATTATTAAAGATGCTAAGCATCAAGTAGATCCGGAAAAGGATGCAGTATCGTTAAATAATGAAATAGTCGAATACAAAGAGTTTATTTACTTAATGATGAATAAGCCACCTGGCATTATTTCTGCAACTGAAGATACAAGAGAAGAAACAGTGGTAGACATTCTGCAAATAGAGGATTCCGTTTATAATCCATTTCCTGTAGGAAGGTTGGATAAGGATACAGAAGGCTTACTTCTGCTCACAAATGATGGCAAATTAGCACATCGTTTATTATCTCCCAAAAAACACGTTCCGAAAACGTACTTTGCCGTTATAAGTGGGAAAGTAGGCGAAGAGGATATCGAGGCATTTAAAAAGGGCGTTGTTTTAGATGATGGATACCTTACGAAGCCTGGTCACCTAGTAATATTAAAAGCTGGCGAAACTTCTGATATTGAACTAACGATTTCAGAAGGGAAATTTCATCAAGTGAAAAGAATGTTTGAAAGTGTTGGGAAAAAAGTTGTTTATTTAAAGCGGATTTCCATGGGACCATTGGAACTGGATGAAACACTAGAGCTTGGAGAATATCGGGAGTTGACAGAAGAAGAAATAGAGCTGTTAAGAAACTATGAAGTAAATAATTAGAATATGGCTATAATAGCTCATATTAGTGGAGTAAAAGTAAAAACCTTACTTGGATTTTAGGAAAATATCAATCCTTTCCTGAAAATCTAGTAAGGTTTTTGCTTTTTATTAAACAAATTTTAAACTTAAGTTCGTTCCATTCGTTTTAGGATGTCATTTTTACTTTTTTTCTAGTTGTTGTCCATTTTCCACGACTTGGACTTTGTACCAAGTCATTATAAGCTAACACATTCAAATCTCTTTGAATCGTTCGCGGAGTAATACCAAATTCCTCCACTAGCTCTTGTGTTGTGACAGTTCCACGCTTACTAATAAACATGTAGACGGATTTGATACGGTTTAACATCCGGTTAGTTGAAGGTTTCAATAAACCACTCCCTATCCTTTTTTCAAACCTTTGGCAAATTCCAGCGACCGACAGCTTATTTGAAGAGTAAAATCTTCAAGCGTATGTAATTTTCTTTTCCACAGACAACCCCTTTTCAACTGGTTAAATAAATAGTGAAATAGTTAATAGAATGAAATTCTATATAAATATTGTACCCCTATTTACTAATATATTCTACATTATTTGCGTTAATTTACAAAATATTTGCTTATTTATGTATTTATTTACCACCCCCTGCAGGGTTTCTTTACATTCATCATATGGGATTTATGTTTATGATATGAATAAAAATGCGAAAAGTTAGTAAATAACTTTCTTTCCCGATTTTTGTGGTTGATAAACCAAATGAAATAAAAAAATAAAACGGGATAAGGTTTTTTAAATTCTCTTTAAATTCTTTTTAAAGTCTTCAATCATTCTTCTATGGCTGCCGACCATTTTTTCTGGTAGTTCATCTAAATTGAAATATCGGAGACTGAATGCCTCCTCTTGATCATTTTTGAGCTTTCCTTCATATTCTGAAGTGCAGTAGGCAGTTGTTACGGTGTAAAAAGGGTCCCCATTTGCGGCCACCGCAAAATAATCTTTCCCAGAATAAACGGATAATAATTGAAGATTCGTTATTTGCAGACCCGTTTCTTCGAAAACTTCTCGTTTTGCTGTTTCTTCTGTGCTTTCTCCTAATTCCATTAATCCACCAGGTAAACCCCACACATGTTTAGGATGTTTTCTCTCTTGCAAAAGTACTTTCTGATCTTTATCGAACAGGATAACTACTGCTCCAACAAGAATAATAGGCATTTTTCCGACAAGCTTTCTTAAATCTTCTACGTATCCCAATTAAATACATTCCTTCCATATGCTAGATTAAATAAGTATAGCTTTGTTTTTAATAAAAGGTATACTATACTTAATGATAATTTAGTGGAATAGGGATTTAAAGCTTTTATTTTTCATATAAAGCGTTTTATGATATGTTTTTCCTATAATATATTTATAAGCTTGCAAGGAGGCAGCTATGAGTTCAATTGATTGGTTAAATGAAGTACATAATCGTAAAGATAGTTTTATTAAGGATTTGCAAGGGCTGTTGCAAATTAAGAGTGTATTAGATGAAGAAAATGCAACAGAGGATGCACCTTTTGGAAAAGGTGTGAAAGAAGCATTAACCTATATGCTATCCTTGGGTGAAAAAGATGGTTTTGTTAGTAAGAATGTAAAAAATGTTGCTGGACATTTACTTTATGGTGAGGGAACAGAAAGCGTTGGGGTTCTTTGCCATGTAGATGTTGTTCCTGAGGGAGATGGATGGACAAGTGATCCTTACAAGGCAGAGATTCGCGATGGGAAAATATTCGCAAGAGGCGCTTTAGATGATAAAGGCCCTACAATGGCTGCTTACTATGCAATGAAAATTGTGAAGGAGCTGCACCTTCCCTTAACGAAAGAGGTTCGAATGATTATTGGAACCGATGAAGAAAGTGATTGGAGATGTGTAGAGACTTATTTTCAAGAAGAAAGTATGCCTACAATCGGCTTTGCTCCTGATGCAGATTTTCCGATTATTTATGCGGAAAAAGGAATTTCTGATTTTGACATTGTACAAAAATACACGGAAGCATCTAGCGATTCGGGTGAAGTTAAAATTCTCTGTTTTTCATCAGGTAGAAGATATAATATGGTCCCAGACTTTGCGCAAGCTGTGTTAGAAGTCAAAGAAGGAGAGCAAACGGAGATTATTCAACGATATCAAAATTATTTGAAACTTGAAAATATCCCTGGCCGCTATTTAGTTGACAATGGCGATTTAGTATTAGAATTAGAGGGAGTTTCAGCACATGGTCTAGAGCCTAATAATGGCATAAATGCTGGATTAAAGCTGGCTGATTTTCTCGTAGAGTTAGAATTGGATGAAAAAGCGGACCATTATTTTCAATTTGTAAGAAACTTCTTTGTGAATGACTCTAGAGGGAAAAAACTTGGTATCGATTTTGAGGATGAGATAACAGGAGAGCTGACATTAAATGCTGGGATATTGGATTATCAGTCAGATCATGGTGGGAAAATAGGACAGACAGTACGTTATCCTGTTACCAATGATATGGATCAAACAAAAGAAAAATTAATAAAATTACTAGCAGAACATAATTTCAGCTTGGAAAATTTCACGGATTCTAAACCGCATTATGTAGAAAAAGACTCTGAATTAATTCAGACACTAAGCAAAGTCTATGAAGAGCAAACTGGTGAAAAGGCGAAGCTTTTATCAATTGGTGGAGGCACTTATGCTAGGTCGCTAGAAAAAGGAGTTGCTTTCGGACCACTCTTTCCAGGAAGAGAAGATATTGCGCACAAAAAAGATGAATATATGTATATAGAAGATTTGTTGAAGGCAACTGCTATTTATGCACAAGCAATATATGAATTAGCTAAATAATGTTTTATTAAAGGAGAAGAGAAAATGAGAATGGTGTTAATGAATGGGGAGTTTATACCAAGAGAACAAGCGAAAGTAGATATTGAAGATAGAGGTTATCAGTTTGGCGATGGGATATATGAAGTAATCCGTGTGTACAATGGTAAAATGTTCATGGCGAAGGAACATCTAGAACGATTATCTGCAAGCAGCGAGAAAATAGGCATAGCTATTTCTTATTCCATCTCAGAATTAACTAATCTTTTAGAAGAGTTAATTGCAAAAAACTCATTAAGCACCGGTATCCTTTATATGCAATTCACAAGAGGCGTGAGCCCGCGAAATCATAGCTACCCAACAGAAGCAGTTACTCCAACCTTTGTAGCTTATACTAAAACATTAAATAGACCACTTGATAATCTGGAAAATGGTGTCAGTACCATTACCGTAGAAGATATTAGATGGTCACGATGTGATATAAAAAGTTTAAATTTGCTTGGAAACGTAATGGCGAAACAAAAAGCTGCAGAAGCAGATTGTTATGAAAGCATCCAGTATAGAGAGTTATCTGTAACAGAAGGTAGCTCTTCAAATATTTGGATTGTTAATGGCGAAAAGATTCAAACACACGAAGCAAATCAATTTATATTAAATGGAATTACTAGACAAAAAATTATTCAAATATGTGGCGAAAATGGGATTGAGGTTGAAGAAAAGGCATTTTCTATCGAAGATTTAATCGATGCTGACGAAGTTTTTTTATCCAGTACAACTTCCGAAGTAACACCAATCGTTTCTGTGAATAATGTCCCCGTCAAGGAAGGGGAAGTTGGAGAAATGACAAAAAAACTCCAAAATTTATTTGTTGATGCAATCATTAGTGAGTGTGGACAAATAAGCAATTAGTTTTTGCTTATAAAAATAAAAAAGAGTTGTTTCAGACTGGCTAATAGCTATGTTTCTGAGACAACTCATTTTTTTAAGAAAGTAATTCAATGGAAAGTAAGGTATAGTAAGCATATATATTTCTAAAATATCGTACACAGATACGGTTAAAATTAATCCGATAGGTTATATAATAGAATAAAGTTACTAGGAGCTATAACAAAACAAAGACAGGCTGTTCTCCGTAAAGTATGTTTCTTATAAAGGAAATACAAGGCCGTGCGTTAAGAGAGGCCAGAATTTAATGAATTTTATGAGGAAATAACAATCTGGAGAAAAAAGCTAAAAGGAAGATTAGATATGAAGACAACTATTCCTCATTACTTTATTGGTATTAAGCCAGATGTACAAGTTATAAATGAAATAGAAAAGATACAAAAAGAGTTACAACTAAAATTTCCTTTTAAGAAATGGGTGCATCCTTTAGATTATCATATTACACTTGCCTTTTTAGGAAATGCCTCCGATGAACAAAAGGAAAAGTTACATGTTCTTTTAAATCAATCATCTCCTTTAAGTACTAATTTTCAAATACATATAGATCATTTGGGTGTTTTCGGTCAGCGACAAAATCCGCGGATTTTCTGGGCAGGGATGAAAGAAGAGCAGAAACTGGTTGAGTTAAGAAATCAGGTCTTTGCTGTAAGCAGCAAGGCTGGTTTTCAGTTAGAAACACGGCCATTTCATCCACATTTGACTTTAGCGAGAAAATGGAAGGAAGACACCATCTTTTCAGAGCGGGAGTTAAACGAGTTTTCAATGCCTAAAAATTTTATTTCTAATGTTGATAGCATTCATCTGTTTCAAACGCATATGGATAAAATACCCAAATATGAGATAATAAATAGTTACAGCTTTCATAATTACAAGCAATAGAAACATTGTAATATAGGGGGGGAAAAGCTTGGCGCAGTTAATCAAATTGCAAGATTATGTTTCGCGATATGAGCAGAATATCGTCTTGTATCCATCACGTTTTGTTCGTTTAAAAAAACAACAGTGGACAGGATTAAAGAGAGCTTTTGATACTAAAGACAGAAGTCTCTTTTACATAGAGAATCCAATAGAAGACAACTGGTTAATGGAAAAACCGACTTTGCTGGAAAGAGTAAAGAAAACCATCTTAAATCGAAATAAGTTGGAAGATGCAGAAACGGCAAAAATAAATGAAAGCGAAAAAAAGGAAGAAGATGAAGAAGAACTAGACTTCGATTACGATGCCAAAAAATATAAACATCCACAATCAATCGATGAGTTAAAACAGCAGTTTCTAAATCAATTATTTGAATTTCAGCTCAAATGGGCCAGTTCTACGCTCACAGAAATGTCAAAAGTAAAAAAAACACTTTATTATGATGATTTATTAAAATATTTCTTGCAAAGATTCCCAGATACCTTTTTGGTTCTCTATCAACCGCTATTTCAATTGAAGAATGCTCCTGTTGAATTGGACACCATTATAGTTACACCAACAGATGTTTGGTGTATACATGTTCTTGAAGCAGAGAACTCAGCCGTATTTGTTGGTTCGAATGATAAATTTTGGCTTAAAAAAAAGGGGGATAAGGAGAAAAAGATTCTTAGTCCTGTCATATCTATAAACAGAACAGAGAAAATTGTAAAGGGTATTCTAGAAAAGTATGACATTACTTTACCTGTACAAAAAGTAATCCTTACCCGAAATGGCTATGTTGATTTTCCAGCACCACCATATGATTTGAAAATTATCGAAAAAAGAAACTATGAAGAATGGTTTCATAAAATGAGAAATAACCATTCACCAATTAAAGCAATTCAATTAAAAGCAGCAGAAAGTCTTTTACATTATGGTTTGACGAATGCAAAAAGAAGGTATGAATGGGATACAGAGGAATCATAAGCAATAATGGGGAAGTTGAGAATAGATAGATGTTCATGAGAAAAGGGAGTTGAGGGATTTGTTATCGATAAGAAGGAGTTTCTTTGCCTATTTAGATGAAATGTCATTAATAACTGTTCTACTTCCCTATTCGTATTTCCAAGGGGAATCAACATCATTTATATTAAGAGGGACTAATCAAGCTACTAATCTTGTGATTGAATCCAAAGAAAAAATGCAGCATTTCGTCAAGTACAAATGCCGTACGCATAATAAGATACAGATCGGGCAAAAATATGAAGTCGAAGATGGAAATAAAGGTGTGACAGATTTACAGATAGGTGCGGTTATCAGAACACCTTTATTTGATGAGGAGTTTTATTATGATGGACCACTAGGTGTTCATTATGCTTCCGATCAGTGCACTTTCTATCTGTGGGCTCCCACTGCCCAACAAGTGAAATTAGTGCTGCAATCTCCAGATCCATCTAGTAAGGAAAGACGGATTGTAGAGATGGAAAGAGAAGAAAAAGGTGTTTGGAAAACAACCTATTTAGCAGATTTGGAAGGTTATTATTACAGCTATCTAGTCCTTATTAACTTGGAATGGAAAGAAGCGATTGATCCATATGCTGTCGCTGTTTCTGTAAATGGGGAAACAGGAGTAATCGTTGACTTAAATAAAACCAAAAGGCAGAAACCAGCCTTGCCGCCGTTAGAACAGGATGTAGATAGTATCATCTACGAAGCGCATATACGCGATTTAACGATACATCCTGACAGTGGAATTCAGCAAAAGGGCAAATATGTTGGAGTGGCAGAATTGAATACGCAAACGCCCCAAAACAATCTGTCAGGGCTAACCTATATTAAAGACTTAGGCGTCACCCATATAGAGTTCCTCCCAGTACATGACTTTGAAGAAATTGATGAGCTAGAGGTGCTAAAAAAATACAATTGGGGCTATAACCCTTCCCATTATAATGTTCCAGAGGGCAGTTACTCAACAAACCCAATGGATCCTTATGTAAGAATTAATGAATTGAAAGAAATGATTCATGCTGTACAGGAACAAGGCATTCGTGTCATTTTGGATGTTGTATATAATCATGTCTATAAAAAGGAAGATTCCTCTTTTGAAAAAATCGTTCCAGGTTATTACTTCCGCTATGATAAGCATGGTATGCCAGCAAATGGAACTGGAGTAGGGAATGACATTGCTTCTGAACGATCGATGGTAAGGAGATTTATTGTCGATTCCGTTCGTTTTTGGATAGAGGAATATCAAATAGATGGATTACGTTTTGATTTGATGGGAATACTTGATTGCCAAACAATGAATGAAGTCCGGACAATTTGTGATAATGTTGATAAGAGCATCTTAATTATTGGAGAAGGCTGGGATCTTGCAACCCCCATCAATCATGACAAGAAAGCCATTATTGCTAATCAACAATCATTGCCTAGAATTGGCCAGTTTAATGATCAATTTAGAGATAAAATAAAGGGGAGCACCTTTGATAAATATGATCGAGGGTACGCGCTTGGAAATAAGCAATATAAAGGAGAAATTGCTGAATTATTAGCTGGTAGCGTTGGAATCTATAAAGAAGGTGGCATGTTTTTTGAACCAGGGCAATCTGTAAACTATGTAGAATCACATGATAATCATACCTTATGGGATAAAATCGATATTTGCTTTCCAGATGCATCAGATGAAGAAAAGAGTAAAAAACACCGACTGGCAACTTCTCTTGTTCTTCTAAGTCAAGGAATCCCTTTCTTGCATTCGGGACAGGAATTTTTTCGCACAAAATTTGGTGTGGAAAATAGTTATCAATCGCCTGATGAGATTAATCAGTTAGATTGGAATAGAAAAGACCAATTCTTAAGAAATGTTGACTATATAAAAGGATTAATTTCCCTAAGAAAAAATAATCGTGCTTTCCGGTTACGATCTGTGGAGGAAATCCAAAAACATGTAACTATAAATCAGCAAGCAAATGAAGTTATCCAGTATTGTTTAAATGATTTGCAGCAATTTGGAGAATGGAAAACTATCATCGTATTGATAAATGGTAATGATTCTGCAGAGAAAGGCTTTTGTCCGGAAAATGAATGGAAGATACTTGTGGAAGACGGAATTGTATATGAAGAGGACTATCCAACAATACATGGAGACAGCCTAATAGTTAACCCAAGTAGTGTAACGATACTTGCCAAATAGCATGCTATTTGGCAAGTGAGAATACTATTGCCTGAATAGTGGGAATTTAACGAGAGATGTTCTTAATAGGAGAATCCGATATTTTTTAAGAGAAATATTTATTTTAACTGGAGATTCACTTGACTAAAAAATGAAATAAGAGATAATATTTAAATGAGAAACTTTCAATTAAAAATAAGTATTTAAGTAAAATTTAATATAAAATGATTGGAAATATTGGATACATAGTATAATTGTATGGATACTATGTCCTTTTTCTTTTTTATCTCATTAAATTTTAGGCACATATGTGCTAGTTAAAGATTGATAGCTGTACGATGAGTATAATTTACTATAATTGATGAATAGCTAATAACCATTTTTGTTTGTTCTTCCTACAAATTTAGGACAAAAAAGACTCAAACAGGAATTTCTCATCTTTTTTTTGGAGCATAATATATAGTAGGTGAACAATTTTGGAACATTTATTAGGGCAAGATTGGGAAATAACTCCTGCAGGTGGAGAAACAGGCGAAGCCTTTTTTGCACAAAATAATGGACAGAAGCTTTTTTTAAAACGAAATTCTTCTCCATTTTTAGCTGTGCTGTCAGCAGAAGGAATTGTCCCAAAACTTGTTTGGACAAAAAGATTTGAAAACGGAGATGTTTTTACTGCCCAGCAATGGCTGATTGGTAGAGAATTTAGTCATTCGGATATGACGGATGAAAGAGTAACCATGTTACTCAAAAAAATTCATACCTCTAAGCCTTTATTAGAGATGCTCAAAAGACTGGGTAAAACATCTTTTCATCCTGAAATGATTTTGTCAGTCATAAAAGCAGAAATAGACGATGAATTAAAAGATAACGAAGATATCATTCGATATATCCAATTTTTAGAGGATAATCTTCCGTTTATCAAAACAACAGAGCATGTCGTTTGTCATTGTGATGTAAATCATAACAACTGGCTGCTTTCTGAAGACAACCAGTTGTATTTAATTGACTGGGATGGTGCAATGATTGCAGATCCAGCCATTGATTTAGGTATGTTACTTTATTGGTACATTCCAAAGGAAGATTGGAAAAATTGGTTACATACTTATGGGTATGAACTTACCGATCATTTATCCTTAAGAATGAAATGGTATGTTATTGCTCAAACGATTAATTCCATACGTTGGTATAAGAAAAAAGGCCGATTTAGCGAAATGCAAAAATGGATGCAATTTTTACATGACATTGATTAATCGTCCATTTATCTTTTAAGATAAATTGTTAATTCCATCTACCCATTGCGACAATTGGTCTTGGTGTGAATGAATATGATTGTCTAAATTGGAGGCATTGACTCCTTGCTTGCTGTAAAGGTGTACTTCCTCTAAAATCGGAAGGATATTTTGATCAATTTGATCATTGGTTCTTAAAGAAGTAATCAATCTTTCGATCTGTTCGCATTCTGCTACAGATCCACAGCAATCTGTTTGTTGATTACTGAGAATATCGGCTAATAATGCTAGTTGATGCTCATGGTTTATAGGCATACATAGAACACCCTTTCTATAGGTTCTAGTATGAAAAGAGTAAAATCATTCTTTTCAAATACCAGTTAAGGAATTCACTTATAGGTTGTGAATTCTTTTTTTCTTTATACAAATGTTCCTAATGTAAATTTATCCTTCAAAAAAATCAATTGCCAAGAAAAGAGTATTGCATCGATGTATAATGCATGATATTGTTTGAAACGATAGTTATTAATAAGGAGTGTCCACATGCGATTAAGACATAAACCATGGGCGAAAGATAAATTAAGTGCATATCCGCAATATGTTATCCAAACCCCGGAAGATTGGAAAGGGAAATGGGATCAGGCATTTAGTCAAAAAGGGCCGATCCATATTGAGATTGGTACTGGAAAAGGTAGATTTATCACAGAAATGGCAAAAGCAAATCCTTCTATTAATTATATTGGCGTAGAACTTCAGGAAAGTGTCATTGTTTCTGCGTTAGATCGATTAATTGAAGCAGAAGTACCAAACTTGAAGTTAATGAATATAAATGCAGAAAAGCTTAAGGATTATTTTGAAAAAGGAGAAATTGCACGAGTTTATTTAAATTTTTCCGATCCTTGGCCAAAAACAAGACACGAAAAACGAAGACTTACGTATAAAACGTTCTTGGATTCATATCAATCAGTTCTCATTGATAAAGGGGAAGTGCATTTTAAAACAGATAACCAAGGGTTATTTGAATACTCTCTTAAGAGTTTTTCTGAATATGGTATGCTTTTAAAATATGTAAGCCTTGATTTGCATAATAGCGATTATGAGGGCAATATCATGACTGAATATGAAGAGAAATTTTCCAATCGAGGAAATAGAATTTATCGTTGTGAAGTGCAATTTAAATAAGAGTAAAAGAGGTTGGAGACGTAACCTTTCCAGCCAAGATATACCCAACCAATGATACGAAGATTTCAAAAATATTTCGTATCATTGGTTGGGTTTTTTTATTCTTTTAAAATTGCTTTGTCCCAGCTGCTAAAATACAGTTAGGTTAATTGATTAACATCAAGAATCCTGCCTGTCTCACTATCTGAAATGAATTCATATACTTCTTGTGTATCACCGTTCATGCGAGTGATACCACCTCTATAAACGGTAAGGGAAGATGCTTGCGTATGAAGTATTTCCTTCTCCATATTTATCCAAGATCCGTTAATCGGTCCCTTTTCTTTAAAAGCAGTTTTAGCTAAAGATAAGACCTGGTCACCCGAAAGACTACTATTTTTAACAATGACTTCTTTCACGATATAGCTTGCGGCTAGTCCTGCCACAACACCGCCTATGATATGTTTCCAATTCATAATAGAACTCCTTATGTTTTGTGTCGTATTTTTTTGTATTAGGCTAAATACTTCGAGCTACAAAAAAGTAGATATTGTTATTATAACTAATTTATATGATAGAAGAAATGATTAGCCGATTTCTGCCTGAGTACTGGTTCTAAGTTTTAAAGTGGATAATTTCTAATTGGTTAGAGGAAAGTAGTGGTATGCAGTTAGATATTTCGGTACAATAAATATATTATCAAAATACATAGTAATTAAAGGGGTTTAACTAGAATGGAACAACAGACATTAGATATGTTTCGAACATTAACGGAACTTCCGGGAGTAGCTGGAAATGAACACCAAGTTCGAAAATTTATGAAAGAACAATTAAGTCTTTATACAAATGAAATCGTGCAAGATAACCTTGGCAGTATTTTTGGGGTGAAAAGAGGAACGGAAAATGGACCAACTGTTATGGTTGCCGGACATATGGATGAAGTTGGTTTTATGGTTACTGCAATCACGGATAACGGAATGATTCGTTTTCAGCCTATCGGTGGCTGGTGGAGTCAGGTCCTTTTAGCACAAAGAGTACAGATTATAACTAATAAAGGACCTGTTACTGGGGTAATCGGTTCGATTCCTCCACATCTATTGGACGAAGCATTAAGAAGTAAACCAATGGATATAAAAAATATGCTGATCGATATCGGAGCGGATGATAAGGAAGATGCATTGAAAATTGGGATTAAGCCTGGTCAAATGATTGTGCCAATTTGTCCATTTACGCCAATGGCTAATGAAAAGAAAATTATGGCAAAGGCCTGGGATAATCGTTATGGTTGTGGTTTAGCGATTGAATTGTTAAAGAATCTTCAAGGAGAGGAGATTCCGAATATCTTGTATTCTGGGGCTACTGTGCAAGAGGAAGTAGGTCTTAGAGGAGCTAGAACTGCAGCTAATATGATTAAGCCAGATGTATTTTATGCTTTAGACGCAAGTCCTGCAAATGATGCCTCTGGTGATAAAAATCAATTTGGTCAGCTTGGAAAAGGAGCATTGTTACGCATTTATGATGCCACGATGGTTATGCATAAAGGGATGAGAGAATTTATTTTAGATACAGCGGAATCTAATAATATTGCCTACCAGTACTTTATTTCACCAGGCGGAACGGATGCGGGACAGGTTCATATTTCAAACAATGGTGTACCTAGCGCTGTTATTGGCATATGCTCACGTTATATTCATACAAGTGCTTCTATTATCCACATCGATGATTATGCGGCAGCAAAAGAACTGGTAACTAAATTAGTAAAAACAACGGATCATACAACCATCGAAACACTGCGTGCAAATCAATAATAACCAAAACTATTTTTAAAATAATGCATATAAAAAATTTAATCAAAG
>NZ_JBPCEP010000022.1:0-64523 GCF_050971705.1 Niallia sp. M35 | reverse complement strand
GTCAAAAAGTTCTAAAAGCATTTAGCTTTTAGGGCTTTTTTTATTGTTTTTTTATCGATAAATAACTTTCTGCCAATTCCCCATACTATGCAAAAAACTCCTTCTTTTTTAATACATTAAAAGATATACATTACATAAATTCTTAAACTTGAAAATTGCAATAAATCAGACTATAGTTAATATAATCTTTAAACATATCCTTTCCTTCCATGAAAGAATAACGATAGCAGGTTTGGAATAACTAAAAAATGGGAAAATTAATAAAACGTCTTCCTTGCTAAATAATATTTTTATCGTGTATAATTATAGTCAAATATAGTCAAAGTCAGAAGGGGGAGGCTTGGTGAGAAATATTTCGGATATAATTGAGAATTACTTAAAAGAAGTATTAGAAATGAGCGAAAAATCATTAGTAGAAATAAAACGAAGTGAAATCGCTGATAAGTTTGAGTGCGTACCATCACAAATTAATTATGTAATTAATACCCGTTTTACGATAGAAAAAGGGTATGTGGTGGAAAGTAAACGTGGTGGCGGTGGTTTTATTCGAATTATGAAAGTCCAAACATATGATCATGCCCATTTAATTGACCAATTACTATCCCTTATTCAAAGTCGGATACCTCAAAATAGTGCAGAAGATTTAATTCTTCGATTAGTAGAAGAAGATGTTATCAGTAAGCGAGAAGCGAAGATAATGTTAAGCGTAATTGATCGTTCTGTATTATATTTAGAATTACCATATAGAGATGAATTAAGAGCAAGATTATTAAAGGCGATGTTAACTTCATTAAAATATAAATAATATCCCTGTGTATAAATTGAGGTGAAGATTATGATGTGTTCTGAATGTAATCAAAGACCAGCTACTTTACATTTTTCTAAGAATATCAATGGCAAAATAACAGAGTTTCATCTGTGTGAGCATTGTGCAAAGGAAAATGGTGATATATTTATGACGAATGGCTCATCTGGTTTATCTTTGAATAGTTTATTAGCTGGGTTATTAAATATAGAGCCAAGTTTTCAACATATCACAGAAGATACGTATAAGAGACAGCAGCCGTTACAGTGCAAAGAATGTAATATGACATTTTCTCAATTCAGGAAATTAGGTAAACTAGGTTGTCCTCATTGCTACGATACATTTAAAGACCAGCTGCTGCCATTTATAAAGCGTCTCCATGGTGGGAATATTGAGCACAAAGGAAAAATCCCAGAGCGCATTGGAGGGCATTTTCTCATTAAAAAGGAAATTGAGCAGTTGCGAATAGAGTTGAAAGAACTAATAAACAACGAAGAATTTGAAAAGGCTGCAATCATTCGAGATGAAATAAAAGATAAAGAAAAGCAGTTAACTTCTTTTACTGAGGGAGGGGAGTAACGTGTCTTTAGAAAAATTTATAAGTAAAGCACGAACTTCATGGATGTGTTCCGATGGTCCCGACTCTGAAATTGTTCTTACCTCTCGAATCCGATTAGCAAGGAATATAGAGGGTGTGAAATTTCCTCTATTATTTTCAAAAGAAGAAGCTGAGAATGTGATTCAACAGGTTGAGGGTGCAATCATAAATGAGTCCAATCAACCCTTTGGTCAATTGGAACTTCTTGCAATGAATAATTTAAATACATTGGAAAAAAGAGTCCTTGTAGAGAAACATTTAATTAGTCCTCAGCTGGCAGAACAATCTCCTAATGGTGCAGCAATCTTATCAGAGGATGAAGAAGTAAGTATTATGATTAATGAGGAAGACCATATTCGTATACAGTGTATAAAGCCTGGTCTTCAAATAGAAGAAGCGATTAAAGAAGCTAATACAATTGATGATTTATTAGAAAAAAAGGTCAATTATGCTTACCATGTAGAAATGGGATATCTGACAAGCTGTCCAACTAATATCGGAACAGGATTAAGAGCTTCTGTTATGATGCATCTACCGGGAATGGTATTAACCCAGCAAATGAACCGAATCATTCCGGCGATTCAACAGCTTGGCTTAGTAGTTAGAGGAATATATGGAGAAGGCAGCGAAGCCCTCGGAAATATTTTTCAAATTTCTAATCAGATAACACTAGGAAGATCAGAAAAGGACATCATCGAGGAACTAAAAAGCGTTGTTACTCAATTAATTGAGCAAGAAAAAGAAGCAAGGAATGCATTAGCGCAAACCTCAAACATACAATTAGAAGATAGGGTTTTTCGTTCATACGGAATACTGTGTAATAGTCGTATTATGGAAACAAAGGAAGCAGCTAAATGTCTATCCGATGTTCGGTTAGGAATTGATATGGGATATATAAAAAATATATCGAAAAGCATCCTTAATGAATTAATGATTCTTACCCAGCCGGGGTTTCTACAACTATATGCTGGAGAAGAGATGAATCCAAATGAACGCGATATTCGTCGTGCAGTCTTAATAAGAGAAAGATTAAAATTGGAAACTGAATAGAGATTCTAAGGAGGATGAAAGTATGATGTTTGGCCGATTTACAGAAAGAGCGCAGAAAGTATTAGCACTTTCCCAGGAAGAAGCAATTCGATTAGGTCACAATAATATTGGTACAGAGCATATCTTATTAGGATTAGTCCGTGAAGGAGAAGGAATTGCTGCAAAGGCGTTACAAGCACTTGGATTAGGTGCTGAAAAAATCCAAGAGGAAGTAGAAAACTTGATTGGTCGTGGTCAAGATACAACACAAACCGTACCACATTATACACCCAGAGCTAAAAAAGTGATCGAACTATCCATGGATGAAGCAAGAAAATTAGGTCATTCTTATGTGGGAACAGAGCATATTCTTTTAGGCTTAATTAGAGAAGGCGAAGGGGTAGCTGCTAGAGTATTAAATAATCTAGGTGTAAGCCTAAATAAAGCGCGTCAACAAGTCCTCCAGTTGCTTGGTAGTAGTGAATCAGGAAACCATCCCGGTGGCTCTGCTGCTAGTGCTAATACACCAACGCTTGATAGCTTAGCTAGAGATTTAACTGCTATTGCAAGAGAAGGAAGCCTTGATCCAGTTATAGGGAGAAGCAAAGAAATCCAACGTGTTATTGAAGTATTAAGCAGACGGACAAAAAATAATCCTGTATTAATAGGGGAACCTGGTGTTGGTAAAACTGCTATTGCGGAAGGTCTTGCACAACAAATTGTTCAAAATGAAGTTCCAGAAATTTTGAGAGATAAACGTGTAATGACATTAGATATGGGAACAGTTGTTGCTGGTACGAAATACCGTGGTGAATTTGAAGATCGCTTGAAAAAGGTGATGGATGAAATTCGCCAAGCTGGTAATATCATTCTCTTCATTGATGAGCTGCATACATTAATCGGTGCAGGTGGTGCAGAAGGTGCTATTGATGCATCTAATATTCTAAAGCCATCCTTAGCTAGAGGAGAGCTTCAATGTATTGGTGCCACAACACTAGATGAATATCGTAAATATATTGAAAAAGATGCAGCATTAGAAAGAAGATTCCAGCCGATCACGGTTGATGAGCCTACTAGTGATGAATCTATTCAAATTTTAAAAGGCTTAAGAGACCGTTATGAGGCGCACCATCGTGTATCAATTACAGACGATGCAATTGAAGCAGCTGTAAAATTATCTGATCGCTATATTTCAGATCGTTTCTTACCAGATAAAGCAATTGACTTAATTGACGAAGCTGGTTCTAAGGTTCGTTTAAGATCTTATACAACTCCACCTAACTTGAAAGAGTTAGAAGTCAAGTTAGAAGAAGTACGTAAAGAGAAGGATGCTTCTGTGCAAAGTCAAGAATTCGAAAAAGCTGCATCTTTACGAGATACAGAACAAAGATTGAGAGAACAGTTAGAAGAAACGAAGAAAAATTGGAAAGAGAAGCAAGGACAAGAAAATACAGAGGTGACAGTAGAAGATATTGCAAGTGTAGTATCTAGCTGGACTGGAATTCCTGTATCTAAGCTTGCACAAACAGAAACCGATAAATTACTGAACATGGAAAATATTCTTCATAATCGCGTAATTGGTCAAGAAGAAGCCGTTATTGCTATTTCTAAAGCTGTAAGACGCGCAAGAGCTGGCTTGAAAGATCCAAAGAGACCAATAGGTTCCTTTATTTTCCTTGGCCCTACTGGAGTAGGGAAGACCGAACTTGCTCGGGCACTGGCAGAGTCCATGTTTGGTGATGAAGATGCCATGATCCGTATTGATATGTCTGAATATATGGAGAAGCATTCTACTTCTAGATTGGTAGGATCTCCTCCTGGTTATGTAGGATATGAAGAAGGCGGACAATTGACAGAGAAGGTTAGAAGAAAGCCATATTCTGTTGTTCTTTTAGATGAAATTGAAAAAGCGCATCCCGATGTATTTAATATTTTACTTCAAGTGCTGGAGGATGGTCGCTTAACAGATTCGAAAGGAAGAACGGTTGATTTCCGAAACACAGTGTTAATTATGACTTCCAACGTTGGAGCTTCTGCATTAAAACAAAATAAATATGTTGGTTTTAATGTGCAAGATGGAGATCAAGATTATAAAGATATGAAGGGCAAAGTAATGGAAGAGCTGAAAAGAGCATTCCGTCCAGAGTTCTTAAACCGTATCGATGAAACAATTGTTTTCCATGCATTAGAGAAGAAGCATTTAAAAGAAATTGTTACTTTAATGGCAGATCAGTTAGTTAAACGTCTATCAGAACAGGATATTCAATTGAGTATCACAGAAGCGGCCAAAGAAAAAATTGCGGAAGAAGGCTATGATCCAGAGTATGGAGCGAGACCACTTCGTCGTGCAATACAAAAGCATATAGAAGATCGATTATCTGAAGAACTTCTAAAGGGAACAGTATTAACTGGTCAACAAATTGAATTGGATGTCGAAAATGGTGAGTTTACTGTGAAGGTGAACGGTGCAGAGCCAGCAGTAAACCTACAAAAATAATACCTAGAACATTTATAAGGTGACACACGTATTACAGCTTTACGTGTGTCCTTTCTTTATTTAAGATAAAAATAGAAAAAAATTAATATCTATTATTTGGGTTGGAGATGTTAGTAATAAAAGGGGAAGGAGGCTGAATATGGCCAAAAGAAAAACAAAATTTCTTTGCCAGGAATGTGGATATGAATCAGCAAAATGGATGGGGAAATGTCCTGGTTGTGGAAATTGGAATACAATGGTGGAAGAAGTAGAGAAGAGTGCTGTTCAAAGAAAAGGTGCGTTTGCTCATTCTGCAGCCACTACGGTTGCTGCAAAGCCTATTCCTATAACAAGCATTGAAACGGTTAATGAGCCCAGAATATATACCGACTTAATGGAGTTAAACCGTGTTCTTGGTGGAGGAGTTGTGCGTGGTTCTCTTGTATTAATAGGTGGAGATCCCGGAATTGGTAAATCAACGCTTCTTTTACAAGTATCCTCGCAGTTAGCACATAAGAAACATTCTGTCTTATATGTTTCAGGAGAAGAATCGCAAAAGCAAACAAAGTTAAGAGCAGACAGATTGGGGGTAGTTTCTGATCATTTGCTCGTCTATTCAGAAACCAATCTAGAGGAAATAAGTAGAACCATTGAAAATACGAATGTGGAATTTGTGGTTATTGATTCGATTCAGACCATCTATCATCCGGAGGTCACCTCTGCTCCAGGAAGTGTTTCTCAAGTTAGAGAATGTACAGCAGAATTAATGCGGATAGGAAAAACCAAAGGAATAGCAATCTTCATTGTAGGACATGTCACAAAGGAAGGATCGATTGCAGGACCAAGATTACTGGAGCATATGGTTGATACTGTATTGTATTTTGAAGGAGAAAGACATCATACATATCGTATTTTACGCGCTGTAAAGAACCGTTTTGGCTCTACTAATGAGATGGGTATTTTTGAGATGAAGGAATTTGGACTGGAAGAGGTAGAGAATCCCTCTGAAATTTTCTTAGAAGAGCGATCACAGGGTGCCGCTGGCTCCACTGTTGTAGCATCAATGGAAGGAACAAGACCGGTTCTGGTTGAAATCCAAGCATTGATTTCACCGACTAGTTTTGGGAATCCACGAAGGATGGCAACGGGCATAGATCATAATAGAGTGCCGTTGTTAATGGCGGTATTAGAAAAAAGAGTTGGAATGTTACTCCAGAATCAGGATGCCTATTTAAAAGTAGCTGGTGGTGTAAAACTTGACGAGCCTGCTATAGATTTGGCGATCGCTGTAAGCATTGCCTCGAGTTTTAGAGATAAACCAACAAGAGCAACTGACTGTATTATTGGGGAAGTTGGCTTAACTGGAGAAGTTAGAAGAGTATCCCGTATTGAGCAAAGGGTGCAGGAGGCTGCTAAATTAGGTTTTGAGCGTGTTATTATTCCAGCTAATAATTTAAGTGGTTTGAAGGCTCCAAAAGGCTTAGAGGTCGTTGGCGTTCATACGGTTGCGGATGCTTTAAAAGCGGCTTTAAGCGATTAGTTTTTCGAAAAAATACATTGATGTGAATTTTTAGTTGTGTTAAAATGTAATATTTAATTATTTGACTTGCGTTTATTTTTAATGCTAATCTAGTTTTATAAATTAAATAGGTATTTATCTCTTTGTCTGTGTTATATTTCCATTTTTGTAAGGGTTTAAGGGTTTTTCTGAGCTATTATAAATGTTTCTATTAAATATAAATAGTTGGTCATTATTTCCCGAGCAATGGAAAAGGGCATTTTTAACATTAGTATATGACATAGTCATCATATCTATAAAAATAACTTTTTCATTACAAATAAAAAATTCCTGTAATATTAGGTTTCAAAACTGGGAATTTGTTTATAATGTGAAAGAGGAGGTGGAAGTATTGTTAAAACGCATTGTTCAAGTTTGTTTTTTAATTATTGGAGGAACAATCGGGTTTTTATTTATTCCTGATTTATTCTCAGTAATGTCTATCGATCATGATCTTATTAATAACGCATATGTGTCTGCAATACTTGGTGCCATTATTTTTTATCTTATTACTTTTTGGGCGATTGATTATATTGTTAACTTTATTAAGTTTTTAGAAGAATCAATTGTAAAGGCTCCGATTACGGATATAATTTTCGGTAGTCTTGGAATAGGATTTGGGTTAACTTTAGCCTTTTTAGTAGGCTATGCATTAACGTCTGTTCCTGTGCTTAATACTGTCGCTCCAATCCTTTTATCATTACTTTTTGGGTATTTAGGCTTTCAAGTTGGGTTTAAAAAGAGAGATGAGCTATTAACACTCTTCACAGCTAGAAAGAAGAAGGTAGTGGAAGAGGAATCCACAAAAGTTGAGAAAAGTAATTTAAAAATATTGGATACTAGTGTTATTATTGATGGAAGAATAGCTGATATTTGTCAAACGGGCTTCCTGGAGGGCACAATTGTTATTCCGCAATTTGTGCTGGGAGAACTTCAGCATATAGCAGATTCATCCGATGCGCTAAAACGTAATCGTGGACGAAGAGGGCTAGATATTCTAAATCGAATTCAAAAGGAATTAGCGATTAAAGTGGAAATTTACGAAGGTGATTTTGAAGATATCACTGAAGTAGATAGTAAACTAGTCAAATTAGCTAAATTAACAAATGGTGTTGTTGTAACAAATGATTTTAATTTAAATAAAGTTTGTGAACTGCAGAAGGTTGCTGTTCTCAATATTAATGATTTGGCAAATGCAGTAAAGCCAGTAGTTCTTCCAGGGGAAGAGATGAAAATACAAATTATTAAAGATGGAAAAGAACATAATCAAGGTGTTGCCTATCTAGATGATGGCACGATGATTGTAGTAGAAGAAGGTCGCAATTATATTGGAAAACATATAGATGTTCTTGTAACGAGTGTATTGCAAACATCTGCAGGTCGAATGATCTTTGCAAAACCAAAATTATTAGAAAAAGCATTGTAAGAATAGGGGTTAGTTATATGACTTATGAAGTCATTATTCCGGCAGCAGGACAAGGGAAACGAATGGGACTAGGAAAAAACAAATTATTTCTTGAGCTAGACAGTTTACCAGTATTTATTCATACCTTAATTGTTTTCGAAAATGATCCAAACTGTAATGGAATTTGGTTGGTAGTTAGTTCAGATGATAAAAAAGAAATGAATGAACTAGTAAAAAAATATGCAATTACAAAGGTTATTGCTCTTATTGAGGGTGGTACAGAAAGACAGCATAGTGTTTACCATGCAGTAAAGGAAATATCGGATGATACAATTGTTCTTGTTCATGATGCGGCGAGACCTTTTATTCAAACAGAGCAAATAGCTAGATTAACAAAGGTTGCAGTAGAAAGCGGCGCAGCTGTTTTAGCAGTACCAATTAAAGATACGATCAAAAAAGTTGATGGTGATTTGGTAGTGGAAACAGTTGAGCGTTCAAGCTTGTGGGCGATTCAGACCCCACAAGCTTTTCGCGTTTCTATTTTAAAAGAAGCACATGAAAAGGCGATTCTCGATACATATATAGGTACAGATGATGCTAGTTTGGTGGAGCGATTAGGACAAGCTGTTCAAATCGTAGAAGGAAACTATGACAATATTAAATTAACGACACCAGAAGATTTATACTTTGCCGAAGCAATTGTGGCAAAGCGAAAAGAAAATATAGCAGAAAGTAAATAGATGAGCTTTGAGAAGTTTTAATACAAGCAAAATAGAATGGAGGAGTTATAGATGTTTCGCATAGGCCAAGGGTTTGATGTTCATCAATTAGTAAGCGGAAGGCCCCTGATTATCGGAGGGATAGAGATACCATATGAAAAGGGTCTACTAGGACACTCTGATGCAGATGTTTTACTACATACGATTGCTGACGCTTGTTTAGGTGCTATTGGTGAAGGGGATATCGGAAAACATTTTCCTGATACAGATGAAGCCTTTAAAGATGCTGATTCTGCAAAATTATTGCAGCATGTATGGCAAATAGTAAAGGAAAAGGGTTATGAATTAGTGAATGCTGATTGTACGATAATGGCTCAACAGCCGAAAATGGCGCCACATATTCAAGCAATGCAAGCGAGAATTGCAGAATTGCTGGAGACAGAACAAGATAATATTAATGTGAAAGCAACAACCACAGAGAAATTGGGATTTACCGGAAGAGGGGAAGGGATTGCTTCCCAAGCAGTTGTATTGCTCCAAAAAAGAAATGTATAATTGATAACCAATTATAGAGGCGAACACCTTTTAAAGGAAAAAGCAAAGTGATAGAATAGATTAGAAAAAAGCGTAAGTAATCAAGGAGGCACAAGCATGTCTAACGAAATTCGTGTTCGTTATGCTCCAAGTCCAACAGGGCATTTGCATATAGGGAATGCGCGTACAGCGTTATTTAATTATTTATTTGCACGTAGTCAAGGCGGGAAATTTATTATTCGTATTGAAGATACGGACAAAAAAAGGAATATTGAGGGTGGAGAAGAAAGCCAATTAAAATATTTAAAATGGCTTGGAATGGATTGGGATGAAAGTACGGATGTTGGTGGAGAATATGGTCCGTATCGTCAATCTGAAAGAAATGACATCTATAAGAAGTACTACACAGAATTGCTGGAAAAGGGACTTGCTTATAAGTGTTACTGTACAGAAGAGGAAATTGAAGCAGAAAGAGAAGACCAAGTAAGTAGAGGGGAAACACCTAAGTACTCTGGCAAATGTCGTCATTTAACAAAGGAACAGCAAGCGGCATTAGAAGCGGAAGGAAGACAGCCGAGTATTCGAATTCGTGTTCCTGAAAATGTTGTATATGAATTTAATGATATGGTAAAAGGGGACGTTTCGTTCGAATCAGCAACAATTGGCGATTATGTTATTGTGAAAAAGGATGGTACTCCAACCTATAATTTTGCAGTAGCAATTGATGATCATTTGATGGATATCACACATGTATTGCGTGGAGATGATCATATTACCAATACACCAAAACAATTAATGATCTATGATGCACTAGGTTGGGACAGACCTATCTTTGGACATATGACTTTAATCGTTAATGAAAGCAGAAAGAAATTGAGTAAGCGGGATGAATCCATTATTCAATTTATTGAGCAATATGAAGAATTAGGCTATTTACCTGAAGCATTGTTCAATTTCATTGCTTTATTAGGGTGGTCTCCAGAGGGAGAAGAGGAATTATTCACTATAGAAGAATTTATTCGCATCTTTGATCCAGCAAGATTGTCTAAGTCTCCTGCGTTATTTGATCAAAATAAATTAGCGTGGATGAATAATCAATATATCAAAAAGGCAGATTTAGAAACAGTTGTTCGTCTAGCTGTTCCTCATTTAGAGAAAGTAGGCTTAGTAAGTGAAAATCGCTCAGCTGATGAAGAGGCATGGGTAAATAATCTGGTTGGTTTATATCAAGAGCAAATGAGCTGCGGAGCTGATATTGTAAACTTATCTACGTTATTCTTCAGTGATGAAGTCCAATATGATGAAGAGGCAAAAGAGGTTTTAGCTGGTGAACATGTTCCGACTGTAGTCCAAGCATTTAAAGAAGCATTAGCTGAAATGCCAGAGTGGAGTGCCGAGCAAATTAAAGCCGCTGTTAAAGTGGTTCAAAAAGCTACTGGTCAAAAGGGCAAAAACTTATTTATGCCGATTCGCGTGGCTACAACAGGTCAAACACATGGTCCTGATTTACCAAAGGCGATCGAACTATTAGGTAAAGAAAAAATTGATGCGCGATTAACAGCATTAATTAGTTAACATTTTGGAGAAAATATAATATAGTAGTAGGAAAGCTATATAGAAAAAACGAAGATGAGGAAAAGTAAAAAAGGAGAAGCTTATTAGAGAGAATCATCACCCGGCTGAAAGTGATTCAAGTAACCTCTTTTTTGAAGTGCGCCTCAGAGTCCTGTATCGAAAAAGAATTTATTTAGTAGATAGAGGCGGAACCTATCCGTTAACAGGGATGAGTGGAGATTATTGCTTAAAAGCAGTAATCTAAACAGAGTGGAACCGCGCCTAAATAAGCGTCTCTGTCTTTTAGACAGAGACGCTTTTTATATGGATAAAAAGCTTCAGTGGCATCAAGGAAAGAGAATGTAATAGTTTTACTTTTTTAGTGGGAGTTATGGGATTGAAATGAAGTAGTAAAAAATAGGGATTAAAATGGTTTTCTTGTATATAAGATATATAGACGTTTAAAGGGAAACAATGGTAAAGGAAATGACATCTTTTACGAGAGTGATGATTGCTAGATAGCTGCATTATAGTTGCAAAACAGGGGGGAGATTTGTATGTTTCGGCGCATGAAAGAGGATATTGCTGTAGTGTTTGAACAAGATCCTGCTGCAAGGAGCTCGATAGAAGTTATTTTAACTTATTCTGGGTTGCATGCTATATGGTTTCACAGAATTGCTCATTTCTTTTTTAGGCATAATCGTTTTTTCTTAGCAAGAGTTATCTCGCAATTTAGCCGCTTTATGACAGGGGTGGAAATACATCCCGGAGCAAAGATCGGCAATCGTCTATTCATTGATCATGGTATGGGTGTAGTGATAGGGGAAACCTGTGAGATAGGGGATAATGTCACTATTTTTCAGGGAGTAACGCTTGGGGGAACGGGAAAAGAAAAAGGGAAAAGGCATCCAACCGTTAAAGATAATGCTCTTATTGCCTCTGGTGCAAAAGTATTAGGATCTATTGTAATTGGAGAAAATGCCAAAATTGGTGCAGGATCAGTAGTGTTAAAAGATGTTCCTGCAAATTCGACAGTAGTAGGTATTCCAGGAAGAGTTAAAGTACAAGATGGTATTAAAATAAAGAAAGACTTAAATCATTGTGATTTACCAGATCCAATTGCGGATCGACTGAAAGAAATGGAATTGGAAATTAGCTATTTAAGAGAACAACTAAAAGAATTACAGGAAGAAAGGAGTTATAAGTAATGCCTATTCAAATATATAACACATTAACACGAGCAAAGGAGGATTTTGTTCCGCTAGAAGAGGGAAAGGTAAAAATGTATGTATGTGGACCGACTGTCTACAACTATATCCATATAGGAAATGCTCGACCAGCAATTGTCTTTGATACTGTGCGACGTTATCTAGAGTTTCGTGGATACGATGTACAATTCGTATCGAATTTTACCGATGTCGATGATAAGTTAATAAAAGCGGCAAATGAGCTTGGAGAAACGGTGCCGGTTATTGCTGACCGCTTTATTGACGCATATTTTGAAGATGTTTCTGCGTTAGGCTGCAAAAAAGCTGATTCTCATCCGCGTGTAACAGAAAATATGGATATTATTATCGATTTTATTGCAGCATTAATAGATAAAGGGTTTGCTTATGAGTCAGAAGGAGATGTGTATTATCACACTAGAGCCTTTGATGGATATGGAAAGCTTTCTCATCAATCTATTGATGAACTTCGTTCAGGTGCAAGAATTGCAGTTGGGGAGAAGAAACAAGATTCATTAGATTTTGCCCTATGGAAGAAGGCGAAAGAAGGCGAAATTTTCTGGGAGAGTCCTTGGGGGAATGGGCGTCCAGGCTGGCATATTGAATGCTCTGCGATGGTGCGTAAATATTTAGGTGATACAATTGATATCCATGCAGGTGGGCAGGACTTAGCATTTCCGCATCATGAGAATGAAATTGCCCAGTCAGAAGCATTAACAGGTAAGACCTTTGCTAATTATTGGATGCATAATGGTTATATTAATATTGATAATGAAAAGATGTCTAAATCCCTAGGGAATTTTATCACTGTAAACGATATTATTAAGATTCATGATCCACAAGTGTTAAGATTCTTTATGCTTTCTGTACATTATCGTAATCCAATTAACTATAGTGAAGAAGTATTGGAAAATACGAGAGCAGGGTTAGAGAGAATCAGAACTTCTTATGAAAATTTAAAACATCGCAGTATCGCGAGTACGGATCTTACAGATACCAATCAGGAATGGATTGCAAAAATTGCCGATCTTCGAAAACAATTCGTTGATAGTATGGATGATGATTTTAACACAGCGAATGGTATTTCTGTTCTTTTTGAATTATCGAAGCAAGCAAATTATTACCTGCTTGAAAAAACAACCTCTCCTGCTGTTATTCATGCTTTTATGAATGAGTTTGAAGAATTATTTACAGTGCTTGGGTTATCTTTATCTGCGAATGAGGAATTATTAGATGAAGAAATCGAGGCGCTAATAGAAAAAAGAACGCAAGCTAGAAAGGATAGAGACTTTGTGCTTGCTGATCAAATTAGAGATCAATTAAAAGCAATGAACATCATTTTAGAAGACACCGCACAAGGTATACGATGGAAAAGAGGGTAAAAAGATGCTCCTCTATGATAAAAAAGTGGATGAAAAACAACTGAACAGCCTTGCCCTTGCTTATATGGGCGATGCTGTTCTTGAAATATATGTAAGAAGACATTTGTTGTATAGCGGGAAGGTGAAGCCTAATCAGCTTCATCGAGAAGCAACAAAATATGTTTCGGCAAAAGGACAGGCAAAGGTAGTGCATAGTCTTTTAGAAAAAGGATTTTTTTCTGAAGAAGAGATTGCGGTATTAAAGCGAGGGCGAAATGCGAAATCAGGCACTATTCCTAAAAATACCGATGTACAAACCTACCGATATAGTACTGGTTTTGAAGCAGTTTTAGGTTATTTATATTTAGCGAAGCGAGAAGAGCGACTTGAGGAAATAATCAAAGCTGCTTTTTCTATCATTGAAAGCAAATAGGAGGAGCAAAAGTGTCAAGTGACTTTATTGTTGGAAAAAATGCAGTTATTGAAGCGTTAAAATCAGAAAGAGATGTAAATAAAATACTTATTGCGGAAGGTTCCCAAAAAGGCCAAATGCAAACAGTAATTGGTTTGGCTAAACAGGCAAATGTGCTTGTTCAGTTTGTTCCTAAAAAGAAATTGGATAGCTTAGTAGACGCGAATCACCAAGGTGTAGTAGCGCAAGTTGCCGCCTATCAATATGCTGAAATAGATGATTTATTTGCACTTGCAGAAAAGAAGCAGGAAACACCTTTTTTCTTGTTGCTTGATGAAATTGAGGATCCTCATAACTTAGGATCCATCATGAGAACGGCTGATGCGGTAGGTGCTCATGGGATTATTATTCCACGGAGAAGAGCAGTTGGGTTAACGGCTACAGTTGCAAAGGCATCTACTGGTGCTATCGAGCATATTCCCGTTGTGCGAGTAACAAATATGGCAAGGACGATAGAGGAGCTTAAAACGAGAGGAATATGGATTGCGGGAACGGATGCAAAAGGAAGTGAAGATTATCGCAAATTTGATGGAACGATACCATTAGGATTAGTGATTGGCAGTGAAGGAAAAGGCATGGGAAGATTGATTAAGGAAAAATGCGATTTTCTTATTCATTTACCGATGGCTGGAGCTGTTACGTCTTTAAATGCTTCTGTTGCAGCGGCACTTTTAATGTATGAGGTATATCGGAAACGCCATCCACTTGAGGGATAATAATGGATATTCTTATTGTTGACGGCTATAACATTATTGGTGCTTGGCCAGAACTAAATGCTTTAAAGAATAGAGATCTTGCAGCAGCAAGGGATGCTTTAGTAGCAAAAATGGCAGAATATCAAGGCTATTCCGGATACAGAGTAATGGTTGTTTTTGATGCATACTATGTAAAAGGCACAGAGAAAAAATATAAAGATTACAAGGTAGAAGTCATTTTTACCCGTGAAAATGAAACTGCTGATGAGCGTATCGAAAAACTAGCTATTGAACTAAATAACAGAAAAACACAAATTCATGTTGCGACTTCAGATTTTACAGAACAATGGGCTATTTTTGGACAAGGTGCCCTGCGGAAATCAGCACGAGAATTATTGTTAGAGATGGCTGGAATGGAACAGGAAATCGGAAAAAAAGTAAAAAAAATTAAAGAAAAAAAACCAGTTGCAAAGATTCCGCTTTCAAGAGAAGTGGAAGAAATTTTCGAAAAATGGCGACGTGGAGAGAAATGAGTTGTTGACGCTCAAAAAAAGGCTAGAGTATAATGGATTTATCCATGATTGCACGGTCGGGGGGATCTGTATGAGTACTGACAGCTGGACTAAGAGTAACGAGTATACTGGAAATTATATGGAACTTGAAGATGAAGTGTTGGTGGAATTGGTGCATCAAGGGGAAAGTGATGCTTTGGATTATTTAATTCAAAAGTATCGTAACTTTGTGCGAGCTAAAGCCAGATCCTATTTCTTAATCGGAGCAGACAAAGAAGATATTGTGCAAGAGGGAATGATTGGTCTTTATAAGGCAATACGCGATTTTAAAGAGGACAAACTTTCTTCCTTTAAGGCATTTGCTGAATTATGTATAACAAGACAAATCATTACTGCTATCAAAACGGCCACTAGGCAGAAGCATATTCCTTTAAATTCTTATGTTTCTTTGGACAAGCCCATTTACGATGAAGAGTCTGATCGAACGTTAATGGATATTATCTCTGGAGCAAAGGTTCTTGATCCAGAAGAATTGATCATTAATCAGGAAGAATATGATCACATCGAGATCAAAATGTCTGAATTATTGAGTGATTTAGAAAGAAAAGTATTGTCTCTATATCTTGATGGTCAATCTTATCAAGAAATTTCTGAGGAATTGAATAGGCATGTGAAGTCTATTGATAATGCCCTTCAGCGGGTGAAAAGAAAATTAGAGCGGTATTTAGAAATAAGAGAATTCTCGCTATGAGCGTAAAAGTTTTTTTGGAATAGCAAATATTTACTGATATTGACATCTTACGCGTGTCCATGATACAGTTTGAGAAGATATAAAGGACGTAGTAGGTGTAAGTGGAATGAGAAAAAAGATTGTGTTAGCATGTGAAAAATGTGGGTCAAGAAATTATTCTACTGTGAGTAACAATGGTACAGAACGTTTAGAAGTAAAGAAATTTTGTCAAAATTGTAATGCTCATACTGTTCATAAAGAAACAAAATAATGATTTTGGATAATGCCCGCTCTTAAAGATGGAGGTAACAAAAATGCAAAGTGCTGTTAAGTATTTTCGTGAAGTTGGTAGAGAATTAAAGAAAGTTAGCTGGCCGAAAAAAAAGGAGTTAACTAATTATACACTCACAGTCCTTGTGACAGTTGTCTTTTTTGCTATCTTCTTTGCTGTTGTTGATTTAGGAATTTCCGAACTTATTCGTTTAATACTTGAATAACAGTTGTCTACTCATGGTATAATGGTAAAACGATAGGAAACATTTACAAAAGCCCGGTAACGGGTTTTTTCATTTGCTGAAAAATAAATGACTTGTTCCTTACAGATACTATAAAAAACAGCACGAAAAAAATAATGTTGCAGGGAGGGACGGACGAAGTAGTCCTCTTTTATGGAAAAAAACTGGTATGTAGTGCATACGTACTCTGGATATGAGAATAAGGTGAAAGCGAATTTAGAAAAACGGGTAGAAACAATGGCGATGCAAGATAAAATTTTTCGCGTGGTTGTACCTGAAGAAGAAGAAACAGATATCAGAAACGGTAAAACAAAAGTAGTAAAAAGAAAAGTATTCCCAGGTTATGTGTTGGTAGAAATTGTTATGACTGATGATTCTTGGTATGTCGTACGTAATACCCCTGGTGTAACTGGATTCGTTGGTTCCGCTGGGTCTGGATCAAAACCAACGCCGCTTTTACCAGAAGAAGTCCAAGTAATTCTGAAAAGAATGGGCGTAGAGGAACAAAGAATTGAAATTGAGTTTGAATTAGGAGAAACAGTAAAAGTAAATGAAGGTCCATTTGCTAATTTCACTGGTACAGTTGAGGAAATTGATAAGGATAAAGCAAAGGTTAAAGTACTAGTAAATATGTTTGGTAGAGATACTCCTGTGGAGCTCGATTTTACACAAATTGAAAAATTTTAACTAGAAAACTTGAAATGGTATTGAAAAAGTGTTACTATTTCATAGGTCAGTATATCTCATAAAGAGATAAGATATTGTCAAATTTCTTTATTTCATATAAAGACGATAAGTTGAGTGGGAGGGGAAACCCCTATTACCACATCACGGACTTTAAGGAGGTGTGTCTCGTGGCTAAAAAAGTAATTAAAGTTGTTAAATTGCAAATCCCAGCAGCTAAAGCGAATCCGGCACCACCAGTTGGTCCTGCATTGGGTCAAGCTGGCGTAAATATCATGGGATTCTGTAAGGAGTTTAACGCTCGTACAGCTGAACAAGCTGGTTTAATCATTCCTGTTGAGATTACGGTTTTCGAAGACCGTTCATTTACATTTATTACAAAAACTCCACCTGCTGCAGTTTTACTTAAAAAAGCAGCTGGTATCGAGTCTGGTTCTGGTGAACCAAATCGTAATAAAGTAGCAACTGTTAAGCGTGATAAAGTACGCGAGATTGCTGAAACAAAAATGCCTGATCTAAATGCAGCTAGTGTTGAATCTGCTATGCGCATGGTTGAAGGTACTGCCCGCAGCATGGGTATTGTTATTGAAGACTAAACCTATATATGGTTAGTGTTGATTAAGGTTGTGACGACGGTGAATCTTTAGTCGCAACCTTTATTCGTGGGAGGTAATTCCGCTAAAACCACAATTCAAGGAGGAAATATAGTTATGGCTAAAAAAGGTAAGAAGTATTTAGAAGCTATCAAACTTGTTGATCGTACTAAAGCTTACCCAATTCAAGAAGCAATTGAGTTAGTGAAAAAAACTAGCACTACAAAATTTGATGCATCAGTTGAAGTTGCTTTCCGTCTAGGAGTAGATCCTAAGAAAGCAGACCAACAAATCCGTGGAGCAGTAGTTCTTCCAAACGGTACTGGTAAAACTCAACGCGTTTTAGTTTTCGCTAAAGGTGAAAAATTAAAAGAAGCAGAAGCAGCAGGAGCAGACTATGTAGGCGATGCTGAATTTATAAATAAAATCCAACAAGGTTGGTTCGATTTTGACGTAATCGTTGCGACTCCAGATATGATGGGTGAAGTTGGTAAACTTGGTCGTGTATTAGGACCTAAAGGTTTAATGCCAAACCCTAAAACTGGTACAGTTACATTTGATGTAACAAAAGCAGTTAACGAAATCAAAGCTGGTAAAGTAGAATACCGTGTAGACAAAGCTGGTAACGTACATGTTCCAATCGGTAAAGTTTCTTTCGATGAAGCTAAACTAGTTGAGAACTTCCAAACTATCTTTGACACAATGTCAAAAGCTAAACCAGCTGCTGCGAAAGGTACTTACATGAAGAACGTATCTGTTACTTCAACAATGGGACCTGGCGTAAAAGTAGATCCATCTACTGTTTGATAAAAATTGGTATTTGACAAAACAAGATGGATAGCATATACTTCATCTTGTTGAAAAAATAAATAACATTTGTACCGTAGACAGTAGGTGCTAAATTTTAGCTTAATTTCCTGCCGAGGTAATACGATAGATTATTTGATCAGTTGTGAGAACGACTATTGTATACACCTCCATGTCTAATAGATATGGAGGATTTTATTTGTCGGTATGAATGTAGAAATTCTACAGGAGGTGTAAAGATGAGCAGCGTAATCGAACAAAAGAAACAAATAGTATCTGATATTGCGGAGAAATTCAAAGCAAGTAAATCAACTATCGTTGTTGACTACCGTGGTTTGACTGTTTCAGAAGTAACTGAACTTCGTAAACAACTTCGTGATGCAGGAATCGAGTTTAAAGTTTTCAAAAACTCTTTAACTCGCCGTGCTGCAGAATCTGTTGAATTAGCAGGTTTAAACGAATCCTTAACTGGTCCAAACGCTATTGCGTTCAGTAATGAGGATGTTGTTGCACCAGCAAAAATTCTAAATGACTTCGCTAAAAACCATGAAGCATTAGAAATTAAAGCGGGAGTAATCGAAGGGAACTTAGCAACAGTTGAAGAAGTGAAAGCTCTAGCAGAACTTCCATCACGCGAAGGTTTACTTTCTATGTTACTCAGCGTTCTTCAAGCACCAATCCGCAACCTTGCTCTTGCTACAAAAGCAGTTGCAGATCAAAAAGAAGAACAAGGCGCTTAATATTTTATACGGAAACGTATCATAAAACCCCAAAAAACAAGGAGGAAACATATAATGTCTAAAGAACAAATCTTAGAAGCAGTTAAAAATATGACTGTTTTAGAATTAAACGATTTAGTAAAAGCAATTGAAGAAGAATTTGGAGTAACTGCTGCTGCTCCTGTAGCTGTAGTTGCAGGTGGCGGAGAAGCTGCTGCTGAAAAATCTGAGTTTGATGTAGTTCTTGCATCTGCTGGAGATCAAAAAATCAAAGTTATCAAAGTTGTACGTGAAATCACAGGTCTTGGTCTTAAAGAAGCAAAAGAACTTGTTGACAACACTCCAAAAGCAGTTAAAGAAGGAGCTTCTAAAGAAGAAGCTGAAGAAATCAAAGCTAAACTTGAAGAAGTTGGAGCTAACGTTGAAGTTAAGTAATGTTAGTTGAAAAGAAGCTCGCTATTTTAGCGGGCTTTTTTTTCCTGAAAAGTGAGAAGGACTTAAGAAAAGTTAGGCGCAATTTACCAAGTTAGAAGTGAATGTGAACTGCTGGGGGAATTTATCTTCTAAGGAGTTCTATGAATAAGCTACTGATGGTATAAGATAACTTTAGGAAAAGTCGTCTGCGCTTTTTAATTGATTACGATGCTGTGCTTTGTAGTCAATCCTCAAGTAGTCTTCCTTAAATAAATTCTCCTAAGGAGGTGTTCGTATGACGGAACATTATTATTCCCGAACCCAAAATGTAAATAGCGATCCAAATTACTGGAATTTTACGCTTAAAGGTAATACAATACGTTTTAAAACAGATAATGGAGTCTTTTCTAAAAAAGAAGTGGACTTTGGGTCTAGATTATTGATAGAGACGTATACCTTGCCTGATTTAGATGGAGATATATTAGATGTAGGCTGTGGATATGGCCCGATAGGTATATCTATTGCGAAGACTTCCCCAAATAGAATGGTCCATATGGTTGATGTTAATTTACGTGCTATTGAATTAGCAGAAGAAAATGCCAGACAAAACGGCGTTGAAAATGTTCGCATATATGAAAGTGATCGACTTCTTCGTGTGAAAGGACAAAAGTTTGCCTCTATTTTAACTAATCCGCCGATAAGAGCGGGGAAGAAAGTAGTTCATGATATTTTTGAGCAAAGCTATGAGTGTTTAGTACCTAATGGGGAATTATGGGTTGTGATTCAAAAGAAACAAGGAGCACCCTCTGCTATTGCGAAATTAGAAGAATTCTTTAAAGAGGTAAACATAGTAGAAAAGAAAAAAGGCTATTTTATAATTCAAGCAAAAAAGATTGACTAGTCCTTTTTGTTGTGATAGCATTGTATAATGCCAATATAATATTTTTCTGAAACTCGCAATTTTATCTAAGTTACTGTATAAAATTGGTGTAAAAAGGAAAAACTAACAGAATAATATTAGAAATATGAAAATGTGGTTTTTTGATTGGAAAACCCTTTTTCTTTTTGTCTTATAAAAATGGGTCTAATATCCTTTTTTATAAGATGTTAATAGATGTACTATAACGTTTGATTTGAGGGGTGAATCAGTTGACAGGTCAACTTGTTCAGTATGGACGACACCGCCAGCGGAGAAGCTACGCACGAATTAGTGAGGTTTTAGAATTACCAAATCTTATTGAAATCCAAACCTCTTCCTATCAATGGTTTTTAGATGAGGGATTGCGAGAAATGTTCCAGGACATTTCGCCTATTGAAGATTTTACTGGCAATTTATCACTTGATTTCATTGATTATAGCTTGGGAGATCCTAAGTATTCAGTGGAAGAATCGAAAGAGCGAGATGTTACATATTCTGCACCTTTGCGTGTGAAGGTTCGTCTTGTAAATAAAGAAACAGGAGAAGTAAAAGACCAAGATGTATTCATGGGTGATTTCCCGCTTATGACTGAAACTGGTACTTTTGTTATTAATGGTGCGGAACGAGTTATCGTTTCTCAGTTAGTACGTTCTCCAAGTGTTTATTATAATGGAAAACTTGATAAAAACGGTAAAAAAGGATTTACTGCAACAGTAATTCCTAACCGTGGAGCATGGCTAGAGTATGAAACAGATGCAAAGGATGTAGTATATGTGCGTATTGATCGTACACGTAAACTTCCTGTTACTGTTCTTTTACGCGCATTAGGATTTGGTTCCGATCAAGAGATTATTGAATTGATTGGTGACAATGAGTATTTGCGTAATACTTTAGAAAAAGATAACACAGAAGGAACAGACAAAGCGCTATTAGAAATTTATGAGCGTCTTCGTCCAGGAGAACCACCTACTGTTGAAAACGCAAAAAGTCTATTGGTATCGAGATTTTTCGATCCAAAAAGATACGACCTTGCGAATGTAGGTCGTTATAAAATCAATAAAAAGCTTCATATTAAAAATAGATTATTTAATCAGCGTTTAGCAGAAACATTAGTGGATCCTGAAACTGGCGAGATTATCGCTGAAAAAGGAACTCTTTTAGATCGCCGTGCGCTTGACCGTATTATTCCTAATCTAGAAAACAATATCGGCTTTAAAAAGCTGAGCCCGTATGGCGGAGTATTAGAAGATGATGTTGTTGTACAATCAGTGAAAATTTATTCACCACTAGATGAAGGGGATAAAGAAATTAATGTTATTAGTAATGCATATGTAGAAGAAGCTGTGAAAAACATCTCTCCTTCAGATATCATTGCTTCTATCAGTTATTTCTTTAATTTATTACATGGAGTAGGTCTAACAGATGATATTGACCATTTAGGTAACAGACGTCTTCGTTCTGTAGGCGAATTGTTGCAAAATCAATTCCGTATTGGTTTATCAAGAATGGAGCGTGTTGTTCGTGAAAGAATGTCTATTCAAGACACGAATACTATTACACCGCAGCAGTTAATTAATATCAGACCTGTTATTGCATCTATTAAAGAATTCTTTGGAAGCTCTCAGCTTTCTCAATTCATGGACCAAACAAATCCATTAGCAGAATTAACACACAAACGTCGTTTATCTGCATTAGGACCTGGTGGTTTAACAAGAGAACGTGCAGGAATGGAAGTTCGTGACGTTCACTATTCTCACTATGGCCGTATGTGTCCGATTGAAACACCTGAGGGACCAAACATTGGTTTGATTAACTCTTTATCTTCTTATGCAAAAGTAAACCGTTTTGGTTTTATTGAAACACCATACAGACGTGTTGATCCTGAGACAGGTAAAGTATCGTCACGAATTGATTATTTAACAGCTGATGAACAAGATAACTATGTTGTTGCCCAAGCGAATGCTCGTTTAGGGGAAGATGGTTCTTTCTTAGATGAAGATGTAGTAGCACGTTTCCGTGATGAGAACGTTGTTGTTAAGCGTGATCGTGTAGACTATATGGACGTATCTCCAAAGCAGGTTGTATCTGCTGCAACTGCGTGTATCCCGTTCTTAGAAAATGATGACTCTAACCGTGCCTTAATGGGTGCGAACATGCAGCGTCAAGCAGTACCTTTAATGCAGCCAGAAGCTCCAAGAGTAGGAACTGGAATGGAATACGTTTCAGGAAAAGACTCAGGGGCAGCTGTTATCTGTAAGCATCCTGGTATTGTTGAACATGTAGAAGCTCGTGAAGTATGGGTTAGACGTATTTCTGAAGTAGATGGTCAAGAAGTAAAAGGAAATCTTGATAAATATAAGATGCTTAAGTTTGTTCGTTCAAACCAAGGTACTTGTTATAATCAACGCCCGATTGTTGCTGTAGGTGATAAAGTAACAAAAGGTGAGGTTTTAGCTGATGGTCCTTCTATGGAGCTTGGTGAATTAGCCCTTGGACGTAACGTATTAGTTGCCTTTATGACATGGGACGGATACAACTATGAGGATGCTATTATCATGAGTGAACGCTTAGTAAAAGATGATGTTTATACTTCTATTCATATTGAAGAATATGAATCAGAATCTCGTGATACAAAATTAGGACCAGAAGAAATTACGCGTGATATTCCGAATGTCGGAGAAGATGCGTTACGTAACTTAGATGATCGTGGTATTATTCGTATCGGTGCCGAAGTAAAAGATGGTGATTTGCTTGTTGGTAAAGTTACACCTAAAGGGGTAACTGAATTAACAGCAGAAGAAAGATTATTACATGCTATCTTTGGTGAAAAAGCACGTGAAGTACGTGATACAAGTTTACGCGTTCCACATGGTGGCGGCGGAATCGTCCACGATGTTAAAGTCTTCAATAGAGAAGATGGAGACGAATTACCACCAGGTGTTAACCAATTAGTACGTGTATATATTGTTCAAAAACGTAAAATCCATGAAGGCGATAAGATGGCAGGTCGTCACGGTAACAAAGGGGTTATTTCCCGAATTTTACCTGAAGAAGATATGCCATACTTACCAGACGGAACACCAGTTGATATCATGTTAAATCCACTAGGTGTACCATCACGTATGAATATCGGTCAGGTATTAGAATTGCATCTGGGAATGGCTGCAAGAAGCTTAAATATCCATGTTGCATCACCAGTATTTGATGGTGCTCGTGAGGAAGATGTATGGGAAACAATTAGAGAAGCTGGAATGGCGCAAGATGCGAAAACAGTACTATATGACGGACGTTCAGGTGAACCTTTTGATAACCGTGTATCCGTTGGAGTTATGTATATGATCAAACTTGCTCATATGGTTGATGATAAACTACATGCTCGTTCAACAGGACCATATTCTTTAGTAACGCAACAACCACTAGGAGGAAAAGCTCAGTTCGGTGGTCAGCGTTTTGGAGAGATGGAGGTTTGGGCGCTGGAGGCTTATGGAGCTGCTTATACTTTACAAGAAATTCTTACTGTTAAATCAGATGACGTTGTTGGTCGTGTGAAAACATATGAAGCGATTGTTAAAGGAGAAAACGTTCCAGAACCAGGAGTTCCTGAATCATTCCGCGTATTAATGAAAGAGCTGCAAAGTTTAGGATTAGATGTGAAAATCTTATCTAGCACAGAAGAAGAAATTGAAATGAGAGACACAGATGATGACGATGATATTCATCAAGCTGAATCTCTGACAATTGTTTCCGAAACACAAGAGCCTGAGTCAGAAAAGGTAGGCATGCAAGAATAATAAAGTAATGAACATGGCCTGTCTAAAAACAAAAGGGTCAGACTCCACTGCGAAGACATCTAGATAGAAGATCCTTTTATATCTTTTAAAATAGATTATTCAAGTGAAGTCAGACCCTTTTGTGACGGCCTGTCTTTGATTATAAATGTTTTTAGAAGTTTTTAAGTAAGGCAAAAGCCTGAAGATCGAAAGGGAGGTAGGACCCTTGTTGGATGTTAATAATTTTGAATATATGAAAATAGGTCTAGCTTCGCCAGATAAAATCCGTTCATGGTCATTTGGTGAAGTCAAAAAGCCAGAAACAATTAACTATCGTACTTTAAAACCGGAAAAAGATGGCTTGTTCTGTGAGCGTATTTTTGGTCCTACAAAAGACTGGGAATGTCACTGTGGTAAATACAAGCGTGTTAGATACAAAGGGGTAGTCTGTGACCGTTGTGGAGTAGAAGTTACTCGTGCAAAGGTTCGTCGTGAACGTATGGGACACATCGAATTAGCGGCTCCGGTATCACATATTTGGTATTTCAAAGGAATCCCAAGCCGTATGGGTCTAGTGTTAGATATGTCTCCACGTGCACTGGAAGAAGTTATTTATTTTGCTTCTTATGTTGTAACAGATCCAGGTGACACTGCTCTTGAGAAGAAACAACTTCTTTCAGAGAAAGAGTATAGAGCATACCGTGATAAATACGGTGTGAAGTTCCAAGCTTCAATGGGTGCTGAATCTATAAAGAAGTTATTATCAGATATTGATTTAAATAAAGAAGTAGATGCATTAAAAGAAGAATTAAAAACAGCACAAGGGCAAAGAAGAACTCGTGCGATTAAAAGACTAGAAGTATTAGAAGCGTTCCGTGGTTCTGGAAATGAGCCTTCTTGGATGATTCTTGACGTGCTTCCAGTAATTCCTCCAGAATTGCGCCCGATGGTTCAATTAGATGGTGGCCGCTTTGCGACTTCTGACCTAAATGATTTATACCGTCGTGTTATTAACCGTAATAATCGTCTAAAAAGATTATTAGACTTAGGTGCACCAAGCATTATCGTACAAAACGAAAAACGTATGCTCCAAGAAGCTGTAGATGCGTTGATTGATAACGGCCGTCGCGGACGTCCAGTAACTGGTCCTGGTAACAGACCACTTAAATCATTGTCACATATGCTTAAAGGTAAACAAGGACGTTTCCGTCAAAACTTATTAGGAAAACGTGTTGATTATTCTGGTCGTTCTGTTATCGTTGTAGGTCCGAACTTAAAGATGTATCAATGTGGTCTACCTAGAGAAATGGCGATTGAATTATTTAAGCCTTTCGTAATGAAAGAGTTAGTAGAAAAGGGTATTGCCCACAATATTAAATCTGCGAAAAGAAAAATCGAAAGACTTCAACCGGAAGTTTGGGATGTGCTGGAGGAAGTTATTAAGGAGCACCCTGTTTTACTTAACCGCGCCCCAACTTTACACAGATTAGGTATTCAAGCATTTGAACCAACGCTAGTAGAAGGCCGTGCAATTCGTCTACATCCGCTAGTATGTACAGCTTACAACGCTGACTTTGACGGAGACCAAATGGCGGTTCACGTTCCGTTATCATCTGAAGCACAAGCAGAAGCTCGTTTACTTATGCTTGCAGCCCAAAACATTTTGAACCCTAAAGATGGTAAGCCAGTTGTTACTCCTTCGCAGGATATGGTATTAGGAAACTACTACCTAACATTAGAGCGTGAAGGTGCAGTTGGAGAAGGTATGATCTTCAATGATACAAATGAGGCTTTATTAGCTTATCAAAATGGTTATGTGCATTTACACACTCGTGTGGCGGTACGTGCTAGTTCTTTAAATAACGAAACATTTACAGAAGAACAGAATAAACAATTGTTGTTAACAACAGTAGGTAAGTTAGTGTTCAATGAAATTTTACCAAAATCTTTCCCGTACATTAACGAACCAACGAAAACAAACTTAGAAGAAAAAACTCCTGAAAGATACTTTGTTGAGCCAGGTGTAGATGTACCTGCTGCAATTAGAGAGTTGCCAATTATCGAACCGTTCAAAAAGAAAATTTTAGGTAATATAATTGCTGAAGTCTTTAAACGATTCAAGATAACAGAAACTTCTAAGATGTTGGATAGAATGAAAGACTTAGGATTTAAACATTCTACTAAAGCTGGTATTACTGTTGGTGTAGCTGACATCGTAGTATTAGGCGAAAAACAAGAAATTATCGAAGAAGCACAAAGCAAAGTAGATAATGTAATGAAACAGTTTAGACGTGGATTAATCACAGAGGAAGAGCGTTATGATCGCGTTATTTCTATCTGGAGTGCTGCAAAAGATACAATCCAGGCAAAACTGATGAAATCCTTAGATAAACGTAATCCAATCTTTATGATGAGTGACTCCGGAGCCCGTGGTAACGCATCTAACTTTACACAGCTTGCTGGTATGCGTGGTTTGATGGCCAACCCGGCTGGTAGAATCATCGAATTACCGATTATCTCAAGTTTCCGTGAAGGTTTAACGGTATTAGAGTACTTTATCTCTACACATGGTGCGCGTAAAGGTCTTGCCGATACAGCACTAAAAACAGCAGACTCTGGTTACTTGACTCGTCGTCTTGTTGACGTAGCACAAGATGTCATTGTTCGTGAGGATGATTGTGGTACAGACAGAGGATTATTAGTTTCGGCGCTTAAAGAAGGTACAGAAATTATCGAATCACTAGATGAGCGTTTAATCGGAAGATATGCAAGAAGATCAATTAAACACCCAGAAACAAACGAAGTTATTGTTCCTGAAAATGGACTTATTACAGAAGATTTAGCAGTGGAAATTGTTGAAGCTAATATCGAAGAAGTATGGATCCGGTCGGCGTTTACATGTAATACTCGTCATGGTGTATGTAAAAAATGTTATGGTCGCAACCTAGCAACTGGTCAAGAAGTGGAAGTTGGAGAAGCTGTTGGTATTATTGCAGCACAATCTATCGGGGAACCGGGTACACAGTTAACAATGCGTACATTCCATACTGGTGGGGTTGCTGGAGACGATATCACACAAGGTTTACCTCGTATCCAAGAAATATTCGAAGCTCGTAATCCAAAAGGGCAAGCGGTTATTACGGAAATGGCAGGGGTTGTTGTTGGTATCAACGAAGGTAGAGACCGTCAACATGAAATTGTTGTTCAAGGTGAATTAGAAACTAGAACATATACTGCTCCTTATACAGCAAGACTTAAAGTAAAAGTTGATGATGTAGTAGAGCAAGGGCAGGAATTAACAGAAGGTTCTATTGATCCGAAAGAATTAATTAAAGTGAAAAACGTTACAGCAGTACAAGAATATCTACTTCGTGAAGTACAAAAAGTTTATCGTATGCAAGGGGTAGAAATTGGTGATAAGCACGTAGAAGTAATGGTTCGCCAAATGCTACGCAAAATCAGAGTGGTAGATGCTGGTGAGACAGATGTATTACCAGGTACTCTATTAGACATTCACCAATTTACTGATGCAAACGCAAAAGCTTTAAGAGAAGGAAAACTTCCTGCAACAGGAAGACCGGTATTACTTGGTATCACAAAAGCATCTCTTGAAACAGATTCATTCTTATCAGCTGCATCATTCCAAGAAACTACAAGAGTTCTGACAGATGCTGCGATTAAAGGTAAACGCGATGAATTACTAGGATTGAAAGAGAATGTAATTATTGGTAAATTAGTTCCTGCTGGAACTGGTATGCCAAGATATCGTCATGCTGAACCTATTACTGCAGAAGAACTAACAGAAGAGTCTGTTACTGTAGAGTAATAGCGATAAATTAGATCTTTTCCAAAAAAGGCATATGGTTATTACGTTGACCTATCTATCATTTGTGAATTGATAGATAGGTCAACATCCATACCTTTTATGAACATATCTATTTTTTAAAGGAAAGTTTTTTAGGAAAATAATTGACATCTAATTTTATAGATGATACTATATCAAAGGTGCTCCTATTCACCTGTTGCTTTGGAGGATATAAAAATGTCTTATGAAAAAGTACGACAGGCAAGTAAAATAGTAGTAGGAACAAAGCAAACAGTAAAAGCGTTAAAAAAAGGGATTGCAACTGAGGTTATCGTTGCAGAGGATGCCGATCCGATGATCATTAGAAAGGTATCTGAGGTAGCTGAAGAAGTGAATATTCCTATTATACTTGTTGAATCCATGAAGAAGCTTGGCGAATCATGCGGAATAGAAGTAGGCGCAGCGACTGTTGCCATAATTATTTAAAACTGTTTTTATGGAATTAACCATGAGAACTTTGTTTTTGCCCTAATATGAACCACCTGGATGTGTGGGCTTCAAACATAAAGGAAGGGAGGAAAAAGAAATGCCAACAATTAACCAATTAGTGCGCAAGCCTCGTCAATCTACTGAAGAGAAGTCGAAGTCTCCTGCGTTAAACAAAGGTTATAACAGTTTCAAAAAAGCACAAACAAACGTATCTTCACCTCAAAAACGTGGGGTATGTACTCGTGTTGGTACAATGACACCGAAAAAACCAAACTCTGCATTACGTAAATATGCACGTGTTCGTTTAACAAATGGTATCGAAGTAACAGCATACATTCCTGGTATTGGTCACAACCTACAAGAACATAGTGTTGTACTAATCCGTGGAGGACGTGTAAAAGACTTACCGGGGGTACGTTATCATATCGTACGCGGTGCGCTTGATACTGCTGGAGTTAACAACCGTATGCAAGGTCGTTCTAAATACGGTACTAAAAAACCAAAAGCAGCTAAAAAATAATAAAATAGAATTTATAGCATAATTGAAAGGAGGAAATCAAATGCCACGTAAAGGTCCTGTAGCAAAAAGAGACGTATTACCAGATCCGATTTACAATTCAAAGCTTGTATCTCGTTTAATCAACAAAATGATGATTGATGGTAAAAGAGGGAAATCGCAAGCTATCCTGTATTCAGCATTCGAAATCGTTGCTGAGCGTTCTGGAAAAGAAGCGATTGAAGTATTTGATCAAGCATTAAAGAATATCATGCCAGTTCTTGAAGTAAGAGCACGCCGTGTTGGTGGTTCTAACTATCAAGTTCCAGTGGAGGTTCGTCCTGAAAGACGTACAACTTTAGGTCTTCGCTGGTTAGTTAACTACGCTCGTCTTCGCGGAGAGAAAACAATGGAAGAGAGACTAGCTAACGAAATCTTAGATGCAGCTAACAACACTGGTGCATCAGTTAAGAAACGTGAAGATACACACAAAATGGCAGAAGCGAACAAAGCGTTTGCTCACTACCGTTGGTAAAATTATAATTTACAAAAATACTTTCATTATGAAAGGAGAAAGACCAAATGGCAAGAGAGTTCTCCTTAGAAAACACTCGTAATATTGGTATCATGGCACATATTGATGCTGGTAAAACGACTACAACTGAGCGTGTACTTTACTACACTGGTCGTATCCACAAAATTGGTGAAACTCACGAAGGTGCATCTCAAATGGACTGGATGGAGCAAGAACAAGAGCGTGGAATTACCATCACATCAGCAGCAACAACTGCACAATGGAAAGGTAACCGTGTAAACATCATTGATACTCCAGGACACGTAGACTTCACTGTTGAAGTTGAACGTTCTCTGCGTGTACTTGATGGTGCTGTTGCAGTACTTGATGCACAATCTGGTGTTGAGCCACAAACAGAAACTGTTTGGCGTCAAGCAACAACATATGGTGTACCTCGTGTAGTATTCGTAAACAAAATGGATAAAATCGGTGCAGATTTCCTTTATTCATTAAAAACTTTACATGACCGTTTACAAGCAAACGCTCATGCAATTCAACTACCAATTGGTGCTGAAGATCAATTCGAAGGTATCATTGACTTAGTTGAAATGAAAGCAACTTTCTACGGAAATGACTTAGGAACAGATATTCAAGAACGTGAAATTCCAGAAGACTACAGAGAGTTAGCAGAAGAATACCATGAGAAATTGGTTGAAGCTGTAGCTGAACTTGATGAAGAGTTAATGGAAAAATATCTTGGTGGTGAGGAAATCACTACTGATGAATTAAAAGCTGCTATCCGTAAAGGTACAGTTAACGTTGAATTCTACCCAGTAATCTGTGGTTCTGCTTTCAAAAACAAAGGTGTTCAAAAAATGCTTGATGCTGTTATTGAATACTTACCATCTCCATTAGACGTACCAGCAATTAAAGGTACTGCTCCTGATTCAGATGAAGTGATCGAAAAGCATTCAAGTGATGATGAGCCATTCGCTGCTCTTGCATTCAAAGTAATGACAGATCCATTCGTTGGTAAACTGACATTCTTCCGTGTATACTCTGGTACATTGAGCTCTGGTTCATATGTACAAAACTCTACAAAAGGTAAGCGTGAGCGCGTAGGACGTATTCTACAAATGCACGCAAACAGCCGTCAAGAGATTACAGAAGTATATGCTGGTGATATCGCAGCAGCTGTAGGTTTAAAAGATACTACTACTGGAGATACTCTATGTGATGAAAAGGATTTAGTAATCTTAGAATCAATGGAATTCCCAGAGCCGGTTATCGAATTGTCTATTGAGCCAAAATCAAAAGCTGACCAAGATAAAATGACAACTGCACTACAAAAATTACAAGAAGAAGATCCAACATTCCGCGCGCATACAAACCAGGAAACTGGTCAGGTTATCATCGCTGGTATGGGTGAACTTCACTTAGATATTCTTGTAGACCGTATGCGTCGTGAGTTCAAAGTTGAAGCTAATGTTGGTGCTCCTCAGGTTGCTTACCGTGAAACATTCCGTTCATCTGCTGCAGTTGAAGGGAAATTCACACGTCAATCTGGTGGACGTGGACAATATGGTCACGTTTGGATTGAGTTCTCACCAAACGAAGAAGGTAAAGGATTCGAATTTGAAAATGCTATCGTCGGTGGTGTTGTTCCACGTGAATACATCGCTCCGGTTCAAGCTGGTTTAGAAGATGCATTACAAAGAGGAGTACTTGCTGGTTATCCAATGGTAGACATCAAAGCTAAATTATTTGATGGATCATACCATGATGTTGACTCATCTGAAATGGCGTTCAAAATCGCTGCTTCAATGGCATTGAAAAATGCAGCATCTAAATGTAATCCTGTAATTCTTGAACCTGTTATGAAGGTAGAAGTTATCATCCCTGAAGAATACATGGGTGATATCATGGGTAATATCACTTCACGTCGTGGACGTGTTGAAGGTATGGAAGCTCGTGGTAACGCACAAGTTGTTCGTGCGATGGTTCCTCTTTCTGAAATGTTTGGTTATGCTACGACATTACGTTCAAGCACACAAGGTCGTGGAGTATTCTCTATGGTGTTTGATCACTATGAAGAAGTACCAAAATCAATCTCTGAAGAGATCATCAAAAAAAATAAAGGGTAATTGTTGATTTTACCTTTTTAATGAAGTATAACTACTATGTAGGCAATAAAGCTGTGATCATTAATCACAGCTCTATAAAAATACTTATTTTTTACAAATCAAAGGAGGATTTTCCTAATGGCAAAAGCTAAATACGATCGTTCTAAGCCACACGTAAATATTGGAACAATTGGTCACGTTGACCATGGTAAAACTACATTAACAGCTGCTATCACAACTGTACTTTCTAAAGTTGGTGGCGGTGAAGCTCGCGGTTATGATCAAATCGACGCTGCTCCAGAAGAGCGTGAGCGTGGAATCACAATCTCAACTGCACACGTTGAGTACGAAACTGCTACTCGTCACTATGCACACGTTGACTGCCCAGGACATGCTGACTATGTTAAAAACATGATCACTGGTGCTGCTCAAATGGATGGTGGTATCTTAGTAGTATCTGCTACTGATGGTCCAATGCCACAAACTCGTGAGCACATCCTTCTTTCTCGTCAAGTTGGTGTACCTCACTTAGTAGTATTCTTAAACAAATGTGATATGGTTGATGATGAAGAATTATTAGAATTAGTAGAAATGGAAGTACGTGACCTATTAACAGAATATGAATTCCCTGGTGATGATATTCCTGTAATTAAAGGTTCTGCTCTTAAAGCTCTTGAAGGAGATGCTGCTTGGGAAGAAAAAATCACTGAGCTTATGGCTGCAGTTGATGAATATATCCCAACTCCAACTCGTGACACTGACAAACCATTCATGATGCCAGTTGAGGATGTATTCTCAATCACTGGTCGTGGTACAGTTGCAACAGGTCGTGTTGAGCGTGGACAAGTTAAAGTTGGTGACGTTGTAGACATCATCGGTTTAGCTGAAGAGAAAAAATCAACTACTGTAACTGGTGTTGAAATGTTCCGTAAATTACTTGATTATGCTGAAGCTGGAGATAACATTGGTGCACTTCTTCGTGGGGTTGCTCGTGAAGAAATCCAACGTGGTCAAGTATTAGCAAAACCAGGTTCAATTACTCCACACGTAAAATTCAAAGCAGAAGTTTACGTATTATCAAAAGAAGAAGGTGGACGTCATACTCCATTCTTCACAAACTACCGTCCTCAGTTCTACTTCCGTACAACTGATGTAACTGGTATTTGTAACTTACCTGAAGGTGTAGAAATGGTTATGCCTGGCGATAACATCGAAATGGATGTTGAATTAATTTCTTCTATCGCTATCGAAGAAGGAACTAAATTCTCTATTCGTGAAGGTGGACGTACAGTAGGCGCTGGTGTCGTTGCTACTATCGTTGAATAATAACCTTTGATAAAAAACAAGCTGATTCGTCAGCTTGTTTTTTTTTTGTGAACAAATCCATCGTATTAAAATAGATTTAGGAGCGCAAATAGTTATTATGCTATTTGGATAATGATTGTATAAAGGAATAATGTTTAAATATTCTCAGGTTAGCTATAATAGATAGGGTTATTAATATAGAAGAAAGACGTTTTCCAAAATCTTTCTATATAATCTTTCACTATTTTTTGTTAGAATATAAAAGTCTTAATAATAGTTTTCTCAATCTAAACGGTTCATTACCAATTGACTGACAATTATACATTGGGTTGAAATATGATCATGGAATATGTATAATAATCTGAGTGTACTAAAACGAAAGAAAAATAATAAATGTTGTTGCTTTTCTAGGCGTTTTTATGTATAATAGACAATGTTGGTCTTTGACTTGCGATGATGTGGGAGGTTGCTGACACACCCGGCCGCTTTGCCATGGCGAGTGTGTGGGAAATTCCTGCGGAGAATGTCTATTCTAAAATAGGCGAAAAGGAGGGAAAATAATGGCAAAACAAAAAATTCGTATTCGTTTAAAAGCGTATGATCATAGAATTTTGGATCAATCAGCTGAGAAAATCGTTGAAACTGCAAAACGTTCTGGTGCTGCTGTATCTGGACCGATTCCGTTACCAACAGAGAAGTCTATATACACAATCCTACGTGCGGTTCATAAATATAAAGATTCTCGTGAACAGTTTGAAATGCGTACGCATAAACGTCTAATCGACATCGTGAACCCAACTCCACAAACAGTTGATTCACTAATGCGTCTGGATTTACCGTCAGGTGTAGATATCGAAATTAAATTATAATTGAAATAAACATTTAAACAATCAGGAGGTGTGACTTAAATGACCAAAGGAATCTTAGGAAGAAAAATAGGTATGACTCAAGTATTCGCTGATAACGGCAATCTTATCCCTGTAACTGTAGTGGAAGCTGCTGAGAACGTTGTTCTTCAAAAGAAAACTGTTGAAGCTGATGGCTATGCAGCAGTACAAATCGGATTTGAAAACAAACGTGAAAAGTTAGCTAACAAACCTGAACAAGGACATGTTGCTAAAGCAAGTACTGCTCCTAAGCGCTTCGTTCGTGAATTTAGAGATGTTAGCGTGGAAGAGTACGAGGTTGGTCAAGAAGTCAATGTAAGTATTTTCGCTGAAGGCGATATAGTGGATGTAACAGGTGTTTCTAAAGGGAAAGGTTTCCAAGGTTCGATTAAGCGCCATGGACAATCTCGTGGACCAATGGCTCACGGATCTCGTTACCATCGTCGTCCGGGTTCAATGGGACCTGTAGCACCAAACCGTGTATTTAAAGGGAAAGCATTACCAGGACGTATGGGTGGAGAACAAATTACTGTTCAAAACTTAGAAATCGTTAAAGTAGATGCAGAACGCAATCTTCTATTAATTAAAGGTAATGTACCTGGAGCTAGAAAAGCTTTATTAAAAATCAAAACTGCTGTTAAAGCATAATTATTAATCTGGAAAGGAGGAAATAAGAATGCCTAAAGTTGCATTATTCAACCAAGACGGTAAGCAAGCTGGAGATATCGAATTAAATGAATCAGTATTTGGTATCGAGCCTAACAAAAGTGTTTTATTTGAAGCAGTTGTTATGCAAAGAGCTTCTTTACGTCAAGGAACTCATAAAACTAAAATTCGTTCTGAGGTTGCTGGTGGTGGACGTAAGCCATGGCGCCAAAAAGGTACAGGACGTGCACGTCAAGGATCTATCAGATCTCCACAATGGCGTGGTGGTGGTACGGTATTTGGACCGGTTCCGCGTAGCTATAGCTATAAATTACCTAAAAAAGTTCGTAGATTAGCAATTAAATCCGCATTATCTACTAAAGTATTAGAAGAAAATATTTTAGTATTACAAAGCCTTGCTTTTGATGCACCTAAAACTAAAGATTTCAAAGCCGTATTAGGTAATCTTTCTGTAGAAAAGAAAGCATTAATCGTTACAGCTGACCTTGATGAAAACGTAGCATTATCTGCTCGTAACATCCCGGGGGTAACAGTTGTTACTGCTTCTGGAATTACAGTATTAGATGTTTTAAACCATGATAAATTAATCATGACAAAAGCAGCGGTTGAAAAAGTAGAGGAGGTGCTTGCATAATGGATGCACGCGATACGATTAAGCGCCCCGTTATCACTGAACGTTCTACTGATTTAATGGTTGATAAAAAATACACGTTTGAAGTTGATGTAAGAGCTAATAAAACTCAAGTTAAAGATGCTGTCGAAGAAATCTTTGGCGTTAAAGTTGAAAAAGTTAACATCATGAACTACAAAGGTAAATTCAAGCGTATGGGACGTTTTGGTGGATACACAAACAAACGTCGTAAGGCAATTGTTAAATTAACAGCTGACAGCAAAGAAATCGAATTCTTTGAAGCTTAATAATAATATTTAGAAGAGGAGGGAACACAAATGGCGATTAAAAAATATAAACCTACCTCCAACGGTCGACGTAATATGACGTCTTCAGACTTTAGTGAAATCACTACAAGTACTCCTGAAAAGTCATTACTTGCTCCTTTACACAGAAAAGGCGGCCGTAATAACCAAGGTAAGTTAACTGTTCGTCATCAAGGTGGAGGTCATAAGCGTCAATATCGTGTAATCGATTTTAAACGTGACAAAGATGGCATTCCAGGACGCGTTGCTACAATTGAGTACGATCCAAATAGATCTGCTAATATCGCGTTAATCAATTATGTAGACGGTGAAAAACGCTACATTCTTGCACCGAAAAATTTAGAAGTTGGATTAGAAGTTATGTCAGGGCCTGAGGCTGATATCAAGCCAGGTAATGCATTACCACTTGCTAACATTCCAGTTGGTACAGTAATCCACAACATCGAGTTAAAACCAGGTAAAGGTGGACAATTAGTTCGCTCTGCTGGAACAAGTGCTCAAGTGCTTGGTAAAGAAGGGAAATACGTACTTGTACGTTTAAATTCTGGTGAAGTTCGTTTAATTCTTGCTACTTGCCGTGCATCAATCGGTCAAGTTGGTAATGAACAACATGAATTAATCAACATTGGTAAAGCAGGTCGTAATCGTTGGTTAGGTAAACGCCCAACTGTACGTGGATCTGTAATGAACCCTAATGACCATCCACACGGTGGTGGTGAAGGACGCGCTCCAATCGGACGTAAATCACCAATGTCTCCATGGGGTAAACCAACACTTGGTTACAAAACGCGTAGCAAGAAAAATAAATCTGATAAATTTATTGTACGTAGCCGTAAAAAATAACGGGGTTGAACTACGGTTCAATGATAGAACCGTAGAACAATCACGAAGGGAGGTTCCATTATGGGTCGCAGCTTAAAAAAAGGACCTTTTGTTGATGATCATTTACTAACAAAGATCGAAAAATTAAGTGATAGTGATAAGAAGCAAGTTGTGAAAACTTGGTCTCGTCGTTCTACGATCTTCCCACAATTCATCGGTCAAACAATCGCTGTTTATGATGGTCGTAAACATGTTCCAGTTTATGTTACTGAAGACATGGTAGGTCACAAACTTGGAGAATTTGCTCCAACTCGTACTTACAAAGGTCATGCAAGTGACGATAAGAAAACAAGACGTTAATGAGAGGAGGGCATTCTAATGCAAGCAAAAGCTGTTGCAAATACAGTTCGTATTGCTCCTCGTAAAGCTCGTTTAGTCGTAGATTTAATTCGAGGAAAGCAAGTTGGTGAAGCGGTAGCTATTTTGAAGTTAACTCCAAAAGCAGCTTCTCCAATCGTAGAGAAAGTTTTAAAATCTGCTATTGCTAACGCAGAGCATAACTACGAAATGGATATTAATAACCTAGTGGTTGAGCAAGCATACGTTAATGAAGGACCAACTCTAAAGAGATTCCGTCCACGTGCACAAGGTCGTGCAAGTCAAATTAACAAACGTACTAGCCACATCACTATCGTTGTATCAGAAAAGAAGGAGGGGTAATTAGTGGGTCAAAAAGTAAATCCAGTCGGTTTACGTGTCGGGATCATTCGTGACTGGGAATCTAAATGGTTCGCAGGTAAAGACTATGCTGATCTTTTACACGAAGACCTAAAGGTACGTGAGTATATTACAAAACGCCTAAGTGATGCTTCTGTTTCTAAAGTAGAAATCGAGCGTGCTGCTAACCGCTTAAATGTTACTATCCACACTGCTAAACCAGGTATGGTTATTGGTAAAGGTGGAACAGAAGTTGAAGCTTTACGTAAAGCTCTTAACTCACTTACTGGCAAACGTGTACACATCAATATTTTAGAAATTAAAAGAGCAGATATGGATGCGAAACTAGTTGCTGAGAACATTGCTCGTCAATTAGAAAACCGTGTATCTTTCCGTCGTGCTCAAAAACAAGCAATCCAACGTTCAATGCGTGCTGGTGCTAAAGGTATCAAAACAATGGTATCAGGTCGTCTAGGCGGCGCAGATATCGCTCGTTCAGAGTCTTATAGCGAAGGAACTGTTCCATTGCACACTCTACGCGCAGATATCGACTATGCAACTGCTGAAGCTGATACAACTTATGGTAAATTAGGTGTAAAAGTTTGGATCTATCGTGGAGAGATCCTTCCAACGAAGAAGAAAACTGAGGAAGGAGGCAAATAATATGTTACTACCTAAACGTGTAAAATATCGTCGTGTTCATCGTGGTAAAATGCGTGGTCAAGCAAAAGGTGGTACAGAAGTTGCATTCGGTGAATATGGTTTACAATCTTTAGAAGCTTCTTGGATTACAAACCGTCAAATCGAGTCTGCTCGTATTGCAATGACACGTTATATGAAACGTGGCGGTAAAGTTTGGATTAAAATTTTCCCTCATAAGCCTTACACTGCTAAGCCTCTTGAAGTCCGAATGGGTTCCGGTAAGGGTGCTCCTGAAGGTTGGGTAGCGGTAGTTAAGCCCGGAAAAATTATGTTCGAAGTAGCTGGTGTATCTGAAGAGATCGCTCGTGAAGCTCTTCGTCTTGCAGCGCACAAACTTCCTGTTAAATGTAAGTTTGTAAAACGTGAAGAAATTGGTGGTGAAACTAATGAAAGCTAATGAAATTCGTGACCTTACCACTGCTGAAATTGAACAAAAAGTTAAATCCTTAAAAGAAGAGCTTTTCAACCTTCGCTTTCAATTAGCGACTGGACAACTTGAAAATACAGCTCGCATTCGTGAAGTACGCAAAGCGATCGCTCGAATGAAAACTGTCATTCGTGAGAGAGAAATCGGCGTCAATAATCGATAAGTTGAGAGGAGGTTCGTAGAATGAGCGAACGCAATCAACGCAAAGTCTATACTGGTCGTGTTGTATCTGATAAAATGGATAAAACCATTACAGTTGTTGTTGAAACATACAAAAAACACCCTTTATATGGCAAACGCGTGAAATACTCTAAGAAGTATAAAGCTCATGATGAGCAAAACACAGCAAAAACTGGCGATATCGTACGCATTATGGAAACTCGCCCGTTATCAGCTACAAAACGTTTCCGTCTTGTAGAAGTAGTAGAAAAAGCAGTTATTATATAATTGTTCGGAATTAAGCATCCCGAAGGGAGGTTACACACATGATTCAACAAGAATCACGTTTGAAAGTTGCTGACAACTCTGGTGCTCGTGAAGTACTTACTATTAAAGTTCTTGGTGGTTCAGGACGTAAAACTGCAAACATCGGTGATATCATCGTCGTTACTGTGAAACAAGCAACACCAGGTGGCGTTGTTAAAAAAGGTGACGTAGTTAAAGCAGTAGTCGTTAGAACTAAAAGTGGTGTTCGTCGTGCAGACGGTACTTACATTCGTTTCGATGAAAACGCATGTGTAATTATCCGTGATGATAAGAGTCCACGTGGAACACGTATCTTTGGACCAGTTGCACGCGAACTTCGCGATAACAACTTTATGAAGATTGTATCATTAGCTCCAGAAGTACTATAATATAAATTTTAATTGCCTTTAAGGAGGTGCGAAAAGATGCATGTTAAAAAAGGTGACAAAGTAATGGTCATCTCTGGTAAGGATAAAGGCAAAACTGGTGTTGTTCTTGCTGCATTCCCTAAAAAAGATCGCGTGATCGTTGAAGGAATCAACATTGTTAAGAAGCACTCTAAGCCATCCCAATTGAATCCACAAGGTGGAATCAATGACCAGGAAGCTGCTATTCATGTATCCAACGTTATGCCTATCGACCCTAAAACTGGTGAACCTACTCGTGTAGGATCAAAAACGGTTGATGGTAAAAAAGTACGCGTAGCGAAAAAATCCGGTGAAATTCTAGATAAATAGTTCAAATGAAGAAGGGAGGTACAATGAATGAACCGCCTAAAAGAAAAATTTGTTAAAGAAACTACTCCTGCTCTTATGAGCAAGTTCAATTATAAATCAGTTATGGAAGTTCCAAAACTGGAAAAAATCGTTGTTAACATGGGTGTCGGTGATGCGGTAGCAAACGCTAAAGCATTAGATGTTGCTGTTGAAGAATTAGCACAAATTACAGGTCAAAAGCCAGTAATCACTCGTGCTAAGAAGTCAATTGCAGGTTTCCGTCTACGTGAAGGAATGCCTATCGGAGCAAAAGTTACTCTTCGTGGAGAACGCATGTATCAATTCCTTGATAAACTTGTATCTGTTTCTCTTCCACGTGTACGTGACTTCCGTGGTGTATCTAAAAAATCATTTGATGGACGCGGTAACTACACTTTAGGTGTTAAAGAACAATTGATTTTCCCTGAAATTGATTACGATAAAGTAAACAAAGTTAGAGGAATGGATATTGTTATCGTTACAACTGCAAAAACAGATGAAGAAGCTCGTGAACTGTTAACTCAATTTGGAATGCCGTTCCAAAAGTAATCTCTAATTAGAGGGAGGCGAAGATGTGGCTAAGAAGTCAATGATTGCGAAACAAAAACGCACGCCTAAATATAAAGTACAAGAATACACACGTTGCGAACGTTGTGGTCGTCCACATTCTGTGTACCGTAAATTTAAGCTTTGCCGTATTTGTTTCCGCGAATTAGCGTATAAGGGACAAATTCCTGGTGTGAAAAAAGCTAGCTGGTAAAACCCGATATTGGGAAGGAGGTAAATACAAATGGTTATGACAGATCCAATTGCAGATTTGCTTACAAGAATCCGTAATGCGAATATGGTTCGTCACGAAAAATTAGAAGTTCCTGCTTCTAACATCAAAAAAGAGATCGCTGAAATCTTAAAGCGTGAAGGTTTTGTACGTGATGTAGAATATATCGAAGACAACAAACAAGGTATTATCCGCATTTTCTTAAAATACGGTTCAAGCAACGAGCGTGTAATAACTGGACTTAAAAGAATTAGTAAACCTGGTCTTCGTGTTTATGCGAAAGCAACAGAAGTACCTCGTGTATTAAACGGTCTTGGAATTGCATTAGTTTCTACTTCTCAAGGAGTACTTACTGATAAAGAAGCTCGTGCGAAACAAGTTGGCGGAGAAGTATTAGCATACGTTTGGTAATAATAGGTTTAATGAATGGAGGTGCAACTAAATGTCTCGTGTAGGTAAAAAACCAATCGAAGTACCAGCAGGCGTTACAGTTACTATTGATAAAAGTACTGTAACGGTGAAAGGTCCTAAAGGTGAATTAACTCGTACTTTTAATTCTGATATTGCGATCAGCTTAGAAGAAAACGTGATTAATGTAACTCGTCCTTCTGATGTGAAGGAACATCGTGCATTACATGGAACAACTCGTGCATTGTTATCTAACATGGTGGAGGGTGTTTCAAAAGGCTTTGAGAGAGGTCTTGAATTAATCGGTGTCGGTTACCGTGCTCAAAAACAAGGAAGCAAACTTGTATTGAACGTAGGTTACTCTCATCCAGTAGAAATCGAACCAGAAGCTGGTATTGAAATCGAAGTACCATCTGCTACGAAAGTAGTTGTAAAAGGAACTAGTAAAGAGCGTGTTGGAGCACTTGCTGCTAACATTCGTGACGTTCGTCCACCAGAACCTTATAAAGGGAAAGGTATCCGTTATGAAGGCGAATATGTACGTAGAAAAGAAGGTAAAACTGGTAAGTAATGCCGCATAGGTAAACGAAAGGAGTGACCTAAATGATTACGAAGGCTGATAAAAATCAAGTTCGTAAGAAAAGACACGCACGTGTGCGTTCTAAACTTAGCGGAACTGAAGCTCGTCCTCGTTTAAATGTGTTCCGTTCAAACAAACACATTTACGCTCAATTAATTGATGATGTTAACGGTGTAACAATCGCAAGTGCATCTTCATTAGATAAAGAGCTTAACCTTGAATCTACTGGTAATTTAGAAGCTGCAGTTAAGATCGGTGAATTAGTAGCTAAACGTGCTGTAGAAAAAGGAATTAAATCAGTAGTATTTGACCGCGGAGGATATTTATATCATGGTCGCGTAAAAGCTTTAGCTGATGCTGCTCGTGAGAACGGCCTAGAATTTTAATAGACAAAGGAGGGACATAAAAAGATGCGTCGTATTGATCCAAACAAACTTGAACTTGAAGAACGCGTAGTTACAGTTAACCGTGTAGCGAAAGTTGTTAAAGGTGGACGTCGTTTTCGTTTCTCTGCTCTAGTAGTAGTTGGGGACAAAAATGGTAACGTTGGTTTTGGTACTGGTAAAGCTCAAGAAGTACCTGATGCAATTCGCAAAGCGGTTGAAGATGCGAAGAAAAATCTTATTGAAGTACCAATGGTTGGTACAACAATTCCACACGAAATTATCGGACATTTCGGAGCTGGTGAAATTCTATTAAAGCCTGCTTCTGCAGGTACAGGAGTTATCGCTGGTGGTCCAGTACGTGCTGTGCTTGAATTAGCTGGTGTAGCTGATATCTTATCAAAGTCATTAGGTACTAACACACCAATTAACATGGTTCGTGCAACTTTAGACGGTTTAAAACAATTAAAACGTGCTGAAGACGTAGCGAAGTTACGTGGAAAATCAGTAGAAGAACTGTTAGGATAAGGAGGGAAATTAAATGGCAAACAATCTGGAAATTACCCTCACTAGAAGCGTAATTGGTCGTCCGCAAGACCAACGCGAAACAGTTAAAGCTTTAGGATTACGTAAGGTAAATCAAACAGTTGTTCAACAAGATAATGCTGCAATTCGCGGTATGATCAATAAAGTATCACATCTTGTAACTGTAAAAGAAAACTAAAAATCATTCTTCTTCAATAAGGAGGTGCCAAAATGAAACTTCATGAATTAAAACCTGCAGAAGGTTCTCGTCAAGAACGTAAACGCAAAGGGCGCGGTATCGGTTCAGGTAATGGTAAAACTGCTGGTAAAGGTCATAAAGGTCAAAACGCACGTTCAGGTGGGGGTGTAAGACCTGGATTCGAAGGTGGTCAAACGCCTTTATTCCGTCGTTTACCTAAACGTGGTTTTACTAATATCAACCGTAAAGAATACGCTATTGTTAATTTAGATACTCTAAATCGTTTTGAAGAGGGAACTGAAGTAACTCCAGAACTTCTTATCGAAACAGGAGTTGTTAGCAACGAAAAAGCAGGAATTAAGATTCTTGCAAAAGGCAATGTAGAGAAAAAGCTTACTGTTAAAGCTCATAAATTCTCCTCTGCTGCAAAGGAAGCTATTGAAGCTGCCGGCGGTCAAACAGAGGTGATCTGATGTTTCAGACAATCTCCAATTTTATGCGCGTGGGTGAAATAAGACGAAAAATCATATTCACCCTATTAATGTTGATTATATTTCGCCTTGGTACATTTATTCCTGTACCGTACGTGAATGCAGACTTTCTAAAAGCACAAGATGCTTTTAGCGCCTTCGGAATTTTAAATACTTTCGGTGGTGGAGCACTAAAAAACTTTTCTATTCTTGCGATGGGGATCATGCCGTATATTACAGCATCTATTATAGTAAGCTTATTACAAATGGATGTTGTGCCAAAATTTACGGAATGGTCAAAGCAGGGTGAGGCTGGACGAAGAAAGTTAACGCAATTTACGCGTTACTTTACAATCGTTCTAGCTCTTATCCAAGGTTTTGGTATGTCATACGGTTTTAATAATCTTGCTGGTGGTGCATTGATTACAAAACCTGGATTTTCGTCGTATTTGGTAATTTCGATCGTGTTAACAGCAGGTACAGCCTTTTTGATGTGGTTAGGAGAACTAATAACTTCTAAAGGGGTTGGTAATGGTATTTCTATTATCATTTTTGCTGGTATCGCAGCAGGAATTCCTTCTATTGCTAATCAAATCTATGCTCAGCAGTTTGACAACCCGGGTGATCAATTGTTCCTTAATATTGTAACGTTAGCTTTAATTGTTATAGCTGTCATTGCAATAGTAGTAGGAGTAATTTTCATTCAGCAAGCTCTTAGAAAGATACCAATTCAATATGCTAAAAGAATGGTAAACGGAAATAGCAGCACAGGTGGTCAATCAACACATTTACCGTTGAAAGTAAACTCTGCTGGTGTTATTCCAGTTATCTTTGCAGTTTCCTTCTTGGTCACACCGAGAACTATTGCATCATTCTTACCGCAAAATGATGTTACTTCCTGGATTCAAAGAGTATTTGATTATACTCATCCAATAGGAATGATTATATATACAGTATTAATCCTTGCGTTTACTTATTTCTATGCTTTCATTCAGGTAAACCCAGAACAAGTTTCTGAAAATCTGAAAAAACAAGGTGGATATATTCCAGGTATTCGACCTGGTAAAAGTACGCAAGATTATTTATCACGTGTTCTATCTCGTTTAACACTAGTTGGAGCTCTATTCTTAGCCATTATTGCTATACTTCCTGTATTTTTTATTAATATTGCAGGGCTTCCACAATCTGCTCAGATTGGCGGAACAAGTATTATAATTGTGGTTGGGGTTGCATTGGAAACAATGAAGCAATTAGAATCTCAATTAGTAAAACGACACTATAAAGGTTTTATTAAATAGTATAATTTAGGGGACGTTTGTCCCTTGAATTTTATGTAAGAGAACTTGAGGGGGAATACGCATGAATTTAGTCTTAATGGGGCTCCCTGGCGCAGGTAAAGGTACACAAGCTGAGAAGATTGTCGCGAAGTACGACATCCCTCATATTTCAACTGGCGACATGTTCCGTGCGGCTATGAAAGACGAAACAGAACTGGGACTAAAAGCAAAATCTTTTATGGATAAAGGTGAATTAGTACCAGATGAAGTGACTATTGGTATTGTTCGCGAAAGACTTAGCAAGGATGACTGTGAAAAAGGTTTTCTTTTAGATGGTTTTCCTCGTACAGTTCCTCAAGCAGAAGCTTTAGAAAATATTTTGTCTGAATTGAATAAGAAACTAGACTTTTGTATCAATGTTCAAGTGGATCAAGAGATATTAATGGAGCGTTTAACAGGCAGACGTATTTGTAAAAGCTGTGGTGCAACCTATCATCTAGTGTTTAATCCGCCATCCAAGCCAGATACATGTGATCGTTGTGGAGGCGAATTATACCAACGCGCAGATGATAATGAAGCAACAGTGAAAAATCGTTTAGAAGTTAATATTAAGCAGTCTCAACCATTACTTGATTTCTATGAGTCAAAAGGTTATCTTCGTAATATCAATGGACAACAAGATATTAATAAAGTATTCGTAGATCTTGATGAATTATTAAGTACTTTAAAATAAGAGTAACTTTTGCTTTGACTAATCTGTTCTCTAGCATGGAAATAAATCAGAGATAATAAATAGAAGAATTGGGATGAAATGGCTGAGGAGTTTATTCCTAAACATGATGCATTTCCTTTTTTCAAAAGGTATAATAATTTTCATGGTTATATCTGTAACAAAAAAAGCATAACCGTGTTATTTTGACATGTTTATCTTCGTTAAAAGATTAATCAATTTAGATAATTGGTGCAGAGTATTTTGGATTTCATGGTAACTCCGCTTGAATTGCTTTTTTATCTAGTAGTGAAGAAGGTAATGTAACTATTATTCTTTCTATTATGACGATTGGTATTAGAACAGGTGTGCAGTTGTCGAACAGTCTACGAAATCCTTGAAATACGAAATCTATGTGGCTTTTCAAGTGAAACCAAGTATGAGTGGGAAGTTTTAAGGCTAGACTCTTGAAGAATGACAATTTTTCTTGAAAAAGGTCATATAAATGCTTGCATACTTCGATACGATAAGACACAAGGCTGTTGATAGAATGTTCGTAATGAGAGGAAAGATCATTTCTTTCTTAAAATGAATGATCTAGCAATGCTAAGTTTAGTTGGTAGCATTAAACCTTTTTCTATTTCTTTGCCTATTATTATATTTTTTTATAATTAATAGCGGACGAAGTACCTTCTCTTATGGTATAATCAATTAGTTGCAGTTTAATGCAGTTTTATTATATTATAGGAGCAGTTCAGAGTAGTTTAATGTACACCGATCGTGTGACAAGAAGAGCTACACTTTGCTATATTAGTTAAGATGGATCTCGTATTTTTTTATGGAAAGGAGAGATTTTCGATGGCTAAAGACGATGTAATCGAAATTGAAGGCACAATCACTGAAACTTTGCCGAACGCCATGTTTAAGGTAGAATTAGAAAATGGTCATACTGTATTGGCTCACGTTTCTGGTAAAATTCGCATGCATTTCATCCGTATTTTACCTGGTGATAAAGTAACGGTTGAGTTATCTCCATATGACTTAACTCGCGGAAGAATTACTTACCGCTTTAAATAATCTGATTGCACTCCGTACTATCAAGGAGGTTAGGATAATGAAAGTTAGACCATCTGTTAAACCAATCTGCGAAAAATGTAAAGTTATCCGCAGACGTGGTAAAGTTATGGTTATCTGTGAAAACCCTAAACACAAACAAAAACAAGGTTAATAACAAGGAGGTGCGCATATAGATGGCACGTATTGCTGGTGTGGATATTCCACGTGAAAAACGTGTAGTAATATCTTTAACTTACATTTACGGTATTGGAAAAAATACTGCACAAAAAGTATTAGCAGAAGCTGGTGTTTCTGAAGATACACGCGTTCGTGATTTAACGGAAGATGAATTAAACAAAATCCGTGATATCATTGACGGTTTAAAAGTAGAAGGGGATCTTCGTCGTGAGATTTCTTTAAATATTAAGCGTCTAATGGAAATTGGTTGCTACCGTGGCCTTCGTCACCGTCGTGGTTTACCAGTTCGTGGACAAAACACGAAAAACAACGCTCGTACTCGCAAAGGTCCTCGTAAGACTGTAGCTAATAAGAAAAAATAATCGGTAAAGGAGGTACATTATAATGGCACGTAAAACTAATACACGTAAACGTCGTGTTAAAAAGAATATTGAGTCTGGTGTTGCTCATATTCGTTCTACTTTCAACAATACTATCGTAACTATTACAGACGTTCATGGAAATGCTCTTTCATGGTCAAGCGCTGGTGCACTTGGATTCAGAGGTTCTCGTAAATCTACTCCATTCGCTGCACAAATGGCTGCTGAAACTGCTGCAAAAGCATCTATGGAACACGGTATGAAAACTTTAGAAGTAACAGTTAAAGGACCAGGTGCAGGTCGTGAAGCTGCTATTCGTGCTCTTCAAGCTGCAGGACTAGAAGTTACAGCGATCAGAGACGTAACTCCAGTTCCTCATAATGGTTGCCGACCACCTAAACGTCGCCGAGTTTAATTTTTCTGTATAAATTTTCTATCCTTGTCTATAATGGGATATGACTAAAACTTTTAGAACCCGTACAGATTTATTAACTAACCCAGTTGTTGTGCACAAGCGGGAACGTAAACATGGGGAATTTCGGTAAAAATTACCGAGGTTTCGACGTTTTGAAGGAGGGTATATCTTGATGATCGAAATAGAAAAACCAAAAATCGAAACGGTTGAGATCAACGATGATGCCAAGTATGGTAAGTTCGTCGTAGAGCCACTTGAGCGTGGATATGGTACTACTTTGGGTAACTCCTTACGTCGTATTCTACTATCCTCACTGCCAGGTGCCGCTGTCACATCCATTCAAATTGATGGGGTACTTCATGAGTTCTCAACTATTGAAGGCGTCGTAGAAGATGTTACAGCTATCATATTAAATATCAAAAAGCTAGCATTGAAAATATACTCTGATGATGAAAAAACTTTAGAGATTGATATGCAAGGTGCAGGGGTAGTAACAGCAGCAGACATTACACATGATAGTGATGTAGAGATCTTAAATCCAGATCTTCATATCGCAACTTTAGGTAGTAACGGAAATTTCCGCATGCGTTTAACTGCAAAGCGTGGCCGTGGATACACACCAGCAGAGCAAAACAAACGTGAAGATCAACCTATTGGTGTAATTCCTATTGACTCTATCTTTACGCCAGTATCTCGTGTTTCTTATCAAGTAGAGAATACTCGTGTTGGTCAATTGACTAATTATGATAAGTTAACTTTTGACGTGTGGACTGACGGTAGTACAGGTCCTCAAGATGCTATCGCACTTGGTGCAAAGATTTTAACTGAGCATTTGAATATCTTTGTTGGGTTAACTGACGAAGCACAAAATGCTGAGATTATGGTAGAAAAAGAAGAAGATCAAAAAGAAAAAGTTCTTGAGATGACAATCGAAGAATTAGATCTTTCTGTTCGTTCTTATAACTGCTTAAAACGTGCTGGTATTAATACCGTACAAGAATTAGCGAATAAGACGGAAGAAGATATGATGAAAGTTCGAAACTTAGGTAGAAAATCTCTTGAAGAAGTAAAACATAAATTAGAAGAGCTTGGATTAGGATTAAGAAAAGACGACTGATAAGTCTCTTGATTATGAACGATATCTATAAAGCTTGTATTTTAACAAAAGGAGGGAATCTCACATGGGTTACAGAAAGTTAGGACGCACAAGCGCACAACGTAAAGCTATGTTACGTGACTTAACTACAGACTTAATCATCAATGAGCGCATTGAAACAACTGAAGCGCGTGCAAAAGAACTTCGTTCTGTTGTAGAAAAAATGATTACACTTGGTAAACGTGGAGATCTACATGCACGTCGTCAAGCAGCTGCTTATGTACGTCATGAAGTTGCTAATGCTGAAACAAACCAAGACGCTGTACAAAAGTTGTTCAGTGATGTTGCTGCTCGTTATACTGATCGTCAAGGTGGTTACACTCGTATCATGAAAATGGGTCCTCGTCGCGGAGACGGAGCACCAATGGTAATTATCGAGTTAGTGTAATAGGATTTCAAAGAAACTTAGGGTACGGGACAGTTTATATTGTTATGAAACTTGTTCAAGTGCCCTTTTTCTTTAATAATCCTCACTTTTGATCAAGCCAATATAGAGTGTTATGATGAGCATTTATCTTCATTTAATGACTCGTCTAGCTCGTGCACCTCTTCTTTGGATTAAATCGTTAGAAAGAGGTGCGGGCTTTTTTCATGTTTTATTAGGACTGCAGGGTGCTAAGAAGTGGAATACCATAAGATATATTTAACAAGCATAGAAAAAGGATATCAAAGATTATACAAATAATCTTATGTTAAACCAATTCAAAGCTCGCCCAATTGGCGAGTTTATTTTTTTATCTTGCTTTAACAATGAGTTAGAATAAAAAAATGAACTATTACCCGGAGATTACTACACGAAGGTTATTAATTGTTTATGTGAATGTAGTAATTTTACTTTATTTATAATCAATAATATCTAGCAGGTAAATGGTGGGAATATAATGGACCAAAAGATTTTACTAAAGGTTGAAGATGTATCCTTTAAATATGAGGAGCAGTCAGAATATGCCCTTAATCGCGTTTCTTTTCATGTAAACGCTGGTGAGTGGGTTGCGATAGTTGGACATAATGGTTCAGGTAAATCTACGTTAGCTAAGTTATTAAATGGATTACAATTCTCTCATGAAGGTTCTATAGTAATAGACGGTATTCCGATAACAGAGGAGACTGTCTGGGAAATAAGGAAAAAGGTAGGAATGGTATTCCAGAATCCTGATAATCAGTTTGTTGGTACAACGGTGAAGGATGATGTGGCTTTTGGTTTAGAAAATAACGCTGTTCCAAGAAGTGAGATGGTAACAAGAGTAGAGCGTTCTTTGGAAAAAGTAAAGATGTTATCTTTTCTTGATCAAGAGCCGCACCATCTATCTGGAGGACAAAAACAGAGAGTCGCTATTGCAGGAATTATTGCATTGAAACCTGAAATTATCATATTAGATGAGGCTACCTCTATGCTTGATCCTCAGGGAAGAGAAGAAGTCTTTGATATTATGAGAGAGCTGCAAAAAGAAAATATGACCATTATTTCGATTACTCATGACCTAGATGAGGCTGCTAAGGCAGACCGGATTATCGTAATGAATAAGGGTAGAGTATATAAGGAAGGTAATCCTAAGGAAATATTTAAACTGCAGAAGGAACTTGTTGAAATAGGTTTAGATATACCTTTTACTATTAAGATTAGGGAAAGCTTAATAAACAAAGGTATTTCATTAGAGGAAATATATTTAACAGAAGAAGAGTTGGTGACAGGCATATGGACATCTCACTTCAAAAAGTAGAGTATCGTTACCAGGAAAATTCTCCGTTTGAGCGATTGGCGATAGAGGATGTAAGTTTTGATATTCCCTCAGGAAGCTATGTTGCCGTTATAGGTCATACTGGTTCAGGTAAATCTACCATTTTACAGCATCTTAATGCTCTTTTAACACCGTCTAAAGGGAAAGTGGTAATAGGTGACCGTACACTTGAAGGTGGACAGAAACATAAGAACTTGCGGAGTATCCGGCAAAGGGTAGGGATTGTTTTTCAGTTTCCAGAACAACAGTTGTTTGAAGAAACAGTAGAAAAGGATATCTGTTTTGGCCCTCTTAATTTTGGTATTCCTGAATCAGAAGCAAAGATAAGAGCTGTAAAGGCATTAAGTGAGGTAGGATTGTCTGAAGATTTTCTCATGAAATCTCCTTTTGATTTATCAGGTGGTCAGATGAGAAGAATAGCTATTGCTGGTGTGCTGGCTATGGAACCAGATGTACTTGTATTAGACGAGCCGACAGCTGGTTTAGATCCAAGAGGCAGACGAGAAATTATGGATATGTTTTATAAGCTTCATAAAGAGCGAAATTTAACGACTGTTCTAGTTACACATAGTATGGAGGATGCTGCTCATTATGCAGATCAAATAGTCATTATGAATAAAGGGAAAGTTCATCGTCAAGGGACTCCAATAGAAATTTTTAAAGAAGCAGAGGATTTAGCTGCTATTGGATTGAATGTTCCTGAAGTTGTACGATTCCAAAAGAAAGTAGAAGCAAAATTCGGAATGAAGATGGAACGGGTTCACTTAAACATGGAAGATTTTACGGATGAGTTAGCAGTGTATCTTCAGAAGAAAGTAGGGAGCAGTTAATGGGAAAAATGATTATAGGGCGTTTTATTCCCGTTGATTCTACATTACACAGAATGGACCCCCGTTCCAAGTTACTACTTGTTTTCCTATTTATTTGTATTGTGTTTTTGGCTAATAATATTTGGAGCTATTTGCTATTGATTGTATATGTAGGTACTTTAGTCGCCATCTCCAATGTACCGATTAAGTACATTTATTTAGGACTGAGGCCAATTTTTTGGTTAATTATTTTTACGTTTATTTTGCATATTTTTTTCACGAAAAATGGAGAGCTATTGTTTGAGTGGGGATGGATTACGATTTATAAAGAAGGTATTAGAATGGGGATTCTCATTTCTATTCGCTTCTTCTTGCTCATTATCATGACATCCTTGCTTACATTAACAACAACGCCAATCGAGTTAACGGATGCAATTGAAACACTATTAGGACCACTAAAAAAGGTGAAATTTCCTGTTTATGAACTGGCGCTTATGATGTCTATCTCCCTGCGCTTTATTCCAACTTTAATGGATGAAACAGAAAAGATTATGAAGGCTCAGATGGCAAGAGGAGTAGAATTCTCTAGTGGCTCCATTAAAAGCCGTGTACAAGCAATTATTCCTTTATTGATTCCTTTATTTGTTAACTCCTTTAAAAGAGCAGAGGAGCTTGCTATTGCGATGGAAGCACGTGGCTATCAAGGTGGAGAAGGAAGAACGAAATACCGCCAATTAATCTGGAATCCTATTGATACCATAATGATTATTATTCTGATACTAATAACAGCTATGCTGTTTGTATTAAGAACATAATGGAGAATACGATGCAAAGATATAAATGTACAGTTAGCTATGATGGATCGAATTATAGTGGGTTTCAAATTCAGCCAAAGGATCGAACCGTACAAGGGGAAATCGAAAAGGCTTTAAGAAGGCTCCATAAAGGAGTAGAAGTAAAGATTCAGGCTTCTGGTAGAACGGATGCTGGCGTTCATGCTAAGGGACAAGTCATTCATTTTGATAGCTCTCTTGATATACCTGCAGATAAGTGGCCGATTGCTCTAAATACTCTTTTGCCCCACGATATTGTGGTTGCAGATGCAGAGATAGTACCTGACTCCTTTCATGCCAGATATAATGTAACAGCGAAAGAGTATCGCTATTTTATTCAATTAGGAGAGCGGAGAGATCCCTTTAAACGTAATTATGCCTATTATTATCCATATGCTCTAAATATGGAGGCGATGAGGGAAGCACTTTGTTATTTTATTGGAGAGTATGATTTTACTAGTTTTTGCTCTGCTAAAACAGACAAAGAAAGAAAAGTAAGAACGATTACTGGAGTAAAGCTTACAGAGGAAGACAATATGTTAATTTTTTCTTTCCAAGGGAATGGATTCCTTTATAATATGGTGCGGATTATGGTCGGTACCTTATTAGATGTAGGAAGAGGGAAAAAGTTACCACAAGATATTCCCGTAATTTTAGAGAAAAAGGATAGAAAGGCAGCAGGAAAAACAGCCTCTGCAAATGGATTGTATCTTTGGAAAGTATGGTATTAAACCATGATTCTTGCGACGCTGGGGAGAGGAGACTAATGCTTTCCTCCTTTTCCAAAAAGAGTACAGAAAGCGACCAAGGAATCCTTTTCTTATAAGTAAAAAGTGTTGTTCTTTGAGTAAAAGTCACGAAAAAAAGATTTTTTTCTCATAACAACTAAACCTGGTGTAACATTCCCTTGACATATGCTACTCTAGGATATATCATAATATGGTATGTATTTTAAACCCACATTAAGCCCCGGAACTTAATTGTGTGAACATATAGACGTAAGAACAGACATTTATATTTTAAACAAACTATAACTTTAACATTTCAGGAGGGAAACTCATGCGTACAACGTTTATGGCTAATTCAAACAATGTTGATCGTAAATGGTACGTAATTGATGCTGAAGGCCAAACTTTAGGTCGTCTTGCTAGTGAGATTGCATCAATTCTACGTGGTAAACATAAACCAACTTTCACACCTCATGTGGATACTGGTGATCATGTAATTATTTTAAATGCTTCAAAAATTGAATTGACTGGTAAAAAATTAACTGACAAAATTTACTACCGTCACTCTATGCACCCAGGTGGATTAAAGCAAAGAACTGCTTTAGAAATGCGTACTAACTACCCAGAGCAAATGTTAGAACTTGCAATCAAAGGTATGCTTCCAAAGAATTCTCTTGGTCGTCAAATGTTTAGAAAATTACACGTATATGCTGGTAGCGAACATCCGCACCAAGCTCAACAACCAGAAGTTTACGAACTTCGTGGATAATTAATAAAGGGAGGTAAAACAAATGGCACAGGTTCAATATATCGGTACTGGTCGTCGTAAAAGCTCTGTTGCTCGTGTACGTTTAGTTCCAGGTGACGGACAAATCATCATCAATGGTCGTGAAATCGAAAATTATATCCCGTTTGCAGCTTTACGCGAAGTTGTTAAACAACCATTAGTGGCTACTGAAACAACTGGAAGCTACAATATTTTAGTAAATGTTAACGGTGGAGGTTATACTGGTCAAGCTGGCGCTATCCGTCATGGTATCGCACGTGCTTTACTTCAAGTAGATCCTGAATACCGTCCAACATTAAAACGCGCAGGATTATTAACTCGTGACGCTCGTATGAAAGAACGTAAAAAATACGGTCTTAAAGGCGCTCGTCGTGCACCTCAGTTCTCAAAACGTTAATTTTTGGCGTTCAAGGCTCTTTTCACTTTTGTGGAAAGGGTCTTTTTTTATGCTAAAAGTTGTCTGTGATTATATTTGATGACAACTCATAACAGAAGCCTTCAAGAACCTCAGACTATGTACTATTGGTTTTCCCCAGCGAAACTATGGAGTACAATGATCCACTTTATTCCTCATTAAACTAAATTATTGCTCAATTTTCATTGAAAGGTGGAGAATTACTAGAACGAGAGCTAGGTTGTTTCTTATAAATTTCACAAATGGATAATATTAGTCTTAAATCGTCCCATTTTTGAACCACAGACTTTTTAAATCATTATAATGAAAGGAGAAAAGCGTTATATTAGAGCTTAAAGGGAGGCGCAATTTGATCGAAATGAATAATAGTTATGAGTTTTTATGGGGATCAACCACTGCAGTTTATCTATGTGAAGGAGCATGGTATATTTTTACCTATAAGAGTCCATAGAATATTTGAATGTGAATGGTGATGTTGCAAGTGATACTTAAAAATACTCTAAAATGTGAGGTGTAGATACCATGATAGATAAAAAAACCACAGTACAATTTACGCTGCTGACTTTTAGCATAGCATATTTTGTGTCAGGTGCCTTGATTGTTCTTGGGCCATTCGGATATTCAGTTTACAATTGGGTTCACACATTCCAGCAATTCTTGATGAATATTCCTTTTGCAATTTATATTTTGTCGCCTGCTATTGCTTCATATGTCGTTTTGAAGAAAAATAAAAAAATAGCAGATTTTAAGGAATGGTTGAAAACTGTTTTTTATATCAAAAACAACATATTTGTCTATTTGTTTGTTGTTGCAGGGCTTGCACTGTATTTCTTGATCCATATTGCAGTTTCAGACCGCACAGAAATAGTGCTTCCGTTTTATACGTTTTTTCTTTCGCTGCCTGGTAATCTTATTATTGGCGGCTTAGAGGAAGCTGGCTGGATGTACATATTGCAGCCTAAACTCAACAAAAAATACGGCTTTGTTGTATCTTCTGTTATCACTGGGATTATATGGACTGTATGGCACATTCCCCTTTTCTTCATTCCGGGGACGAATCACGGTGAAGGGCTTATTAACTTTGGGATGTTTGTAGTTCAACTCATGGCTTTTCGATTTTTCCACGGGGCAATCTACAAAATTTCAGGAAAAGGCTTTGTCTTTATGTCCGTATTATTCCATACCATGTTCAATGCAGCATCCCCTATCTTTGGTACCATGACGATGACCTGGGCGGGAACAATTGCTGCAAATACTGCGATCATTCTTGTGTCCATTTTAACTGTTGTGATATATGAAAAAAAGAGCATGACAATAATGCAAGTTAGAAAGCTATAGCATGATTGTAATTCCGCGGTTTAAAGGAATTTTACACCTTACTAGTAAATGCCTGACTTCAAATTTTTAATGGATATAGAATGACTTAGAGATGAAAAAATTAAACTGAACACGTTAGTAGTAAAATAGAACATAAATACAGAGGTGAAACTTTAACATGCAATATGATGCAAAGAATGCTGAAGAATATTTAGAAATGCTTGAAGATGATTGGAGAAAAGAGAAACTGCTCGCGATTCGACAAATGATTTTTTCATACGCACCAGAATTAGGAGAGGTCATCTGCTATAAGATGTTGAATTATGGTAAAGAAGATAACTATATTTTTGCATTAAATGCCCAAAAACATTATGTCAGTCTCTATGTGGGTACAATAGAAAAAATCGAAAATGCAGAGGCCTTACTAGCGGGCTATAATTACGGGAAAGGCTGCATTCGCATTAAAAAATCGATAAAGATGGAAGATACGGGGTTGGCACAATTTATCCACAAAACCGTCGATAGGTGGCGTGCCGGTGAAGATACGGCATGTTAGCCATAAGGGATAGAAGCTTTTTTGTGAGCTGAAATATTTATGGATAGCTGCAACAGTATGGAACAAGACCGCTTGTTAAAAGATAACTGATGAAGAAATTATGCAAAAGCTTGGCTTTGTATTAAAGCTAGAACAACCGATGGGGCCTAATGCGACGTGGATCGAAGTCGGTCCTTATGAAGATGAATTTACTACGTTAATCCTTTATTCTAAATCATTAATGGAAGAAGCAACAGCCCTCTAAAGTTGCTCATCCATCTGTTCTCTTCAGTACTGCTGATATTGAAGCGGCTTATGAGGATATGAAGCAAAAGAGGATAAAAGTGGATGAGTTATTAAAAATGCCGTATGGAAATTTGTTCGAAATGGTAGGTCAATGGAATGCAGCAGGGAATATGCAAAATATATTATAGTAGAAACTTACTGTTACTAATAAAGTAAATGGAGAAAGGATATACATATGAAGTATAATTCAAAAAATGTACAGTTGAGAGAAATGGAAGCACCAATGCCTGATTGTAGTAGAAAACCGTTATTAATTGATGATGAAACGATAAAGACTAGATATGAAAATGTACTACAAGAGATGAGAGTGGATGGGCTTGATGCGTTATTGGTATATGCAGATCTTGAGCATGGCGGAAACTTTGAATATTTAGTGGGATTTGTTCCAAGATTTGAAGAAGCTATATTAGTTCTTCACTCTAAAGGCGATGCCTTTCTAATCTTGGGAAATGAAAACCTTAATAAGGCACAATACTCTAGAATACCAGCACAAGGAATACATTGTCCGCACTTTTCCTTACCCAATCAGCCTATGGAACCCGATACTCCATTTTCAAGCGTTTTTCTTAAAGCAGGAATCCGAGAATCGATGAAAATTGGTTTAGTGGGGTGGAAGCACTTCACAAGTAAAGTTGAGAATAATCGAAATTTCTTTGATACTCCTTCTTTTATTGTGGATACAATCAGAGATATTGTTGGGAAGGAGGGTTCCCTAACCAATAGAACAGATATTTTCATTGCTGGAAACCGTGGAGTACGGAGAGTGAATAATGCAAATGAAATAGCACACTATGAGTTTGGAGCATCTCTTGCGTCGGATTGCATCTTGCGTACTATAAATAAATTAGATGTTGGTGTCTCTGAAATGGAACTAGGTAAAGAACTGAATGATTTAGGTCAAAGAAATAGTGTAGTTACGATAGCGTCCACAGGTAAAAGATTTGAAAAGGGAAATTTATACCCTATGTCTAAAAAGGTGACGAAAGGGGATGCCATTTCTTTAACTGTGGGATATAAAGGAGGATTATCCAGTAGAGCAGGATATGCTGTTATGGAACGCTCTGAGTTACCAGAAAGTAAAAAGAATTATGTAGAAGACTTAGCAGCCCCTTATTACACTGCTATTGTAGCATGGCTTGAGAATATTCGAATTGGGATGTCTGGTGGGGACATGTATAGCTTTATTAATTCTGTTCTTCCTAAAGAAGTGTTTCATTGGGAGCTATGCCCAGGACACTTGACGGCTGATGAAGAGTGGCTGGCATCTCCGATTTATGAGAACTCGGATGAAATTATTAAAAGCGGAATGATTTTTCAAACTGATATAATACCACGTGTCGCTGGATATGATGGAGTATCAGCTGAAAGTACAATTGCACTAGCTGACGATGCATTAAAAGAGGAGATAAGAAAAAATTATCCCGAACTTTGGATGAGGATCCAAAAAAGAAAAGAATATATCAATGATTTCCTTGGAATTAAATTGAGTAAGGATGTTTTACCATTATGCAGTACGGTTGCTTATTTACGACCGTATCTATTAAATAAAAAGCTTGCATTTTGTTACAATCATAATGGCTGAATTTAAGATTCTTCGTATAGTAGTTTAAAAAGTCATGTAATGTAATTGGATATAGGATACTAATCACCTCCTTGTAGCCCAATTTTCTTGTCAGAAAACTTATTATAAGGAGGTTTTATTTTTTTAAAATTACACTGATATCCTCATTAATTGGACGTGGACGGTGCACGGTGCACGATAAGTGTGAGTATCACAGTAATAACTGTGAGGATAAAAGAAAAAACGCAACTTGCCAATTCTTATCTACTTTAATTGCTGGGAAACAAGTAGACAGAACGGGATTGCGTGTAAGTGAATAGAGTATTTATCAGTTGATTCTTTTAGGATTCAGTTTTAATTATTTTAATCAATTTTTATTGGTGTTAGAACATTTTTAGCGCTTTTCCTTTGAAAAAAAATACGAGGATGTTACGATAAGAAATTATGTGGCGGTAAGAAGATGAGACTCCTTCTCTTACAGAGGTTGGATGCGTGGTCATAGGTCAATATGATACAGAAATCTCCTTAAAAAAGGAGATTTTTTTGTCATTGGAGGAAACCTTTTTCATTAATGCAACGTAGATAAGTAGAATAATTAAGGAGCGTGTTTACATGTATTTTTCTATCCCTGAACCAACAAAAAAGGTATCTAAAGAGGCTGTGAAAGTATGGCGGATATCGGAGGTGATATCTAATAGTACGATTCTTGTGGTATTGGGTGTTTGCTACTTCCTCTATTTTTATTTTTCATGGAAGGCGTGGATTGGTCCAATCATTATAGGTCTTGGCGTATTAACAATCTTGGCGGCATTATGGGGAATTTATATTGCACCGCCATTAAAACAGCGCTATTGGCGTTATGACGTCAGTGAAGAGTTTATTCAACTGAAATGGGGAGTAATGGTCGAGAATCATCAATTAATCCCGATGACAAAAGTACAGTCGGTTGAATTAACACAAGGACCACTGCAAAGGAAATATCAATTATATTCTATAACGGTCGGGACGATGGGGACCTCGCATGAGATTCCTGCCATTCCAAAGGAAGAGGCTTATCGTTTACGTGATCAAATTGCTCATTTTGCAAAGATTAAGGAAGTGGAGTAATGGAAGGTATCAGGAAGCGGCAGCATCCGATTAAAATAGTCTTTGATATAGCTGGATTTGTAAAAAGTAATTTTTTCTTATTTATTATTTTATTTGTGTCACATTTTGGATCCGAAAAAATGTATATGAAGATATTTCAAGTTCTCTTTCTTCTTTATGCTATTGTGCAGCTTCTTAGCATCGTACTGGATTGGTTTACACATACTTATTCAGTAGAAGAGGAAGCGCTACATATAAGGTCTGGGGTTTTTACAAAGTCGCATCGAGTAATCCCCTTTTATAAAATTCAAAATATTCACCGACACACCTCTGTTTTTCATAAAGGGCTCCACCTAACTTCCTTAACATTGGAAACAGGAGAGACCGGAGATTCTAGTTCTATACCGTTAACAGTTATTCGCAAGAAAGAGGCAGATTGGTTAGAGTCTTATATCCATCAACCGGAAAATGTCTCAGCAGGCGACGGAGAAGAAGCTAAAACAGTTGCTGGAAGCGAAAGAACGGTTCATTTTCAGGTAACAAGAAGAGACTTAGTGAGAGCTTCTTTTTCTTCTTTGAGCTTTTTAGCGTTAATTCCATTATTAATATCTTTTTTCTCCAATATAGATTCAATCTTTCAAATGGAAGTGGAGACAAGTAAGGTTCTTACTTATCTATTGGATCATTTCTGGATGATAGTCGGCGTATGCATTGCTCTTCTGATTATAGGGGTGCTATTTGGTCTTGGTGTGACTTTCTGGAAATATGGCCGTTTTCAAATAACCTCTGATAAGGATAAGATTTATATAAAAAAAGGATTAGTCTCAGAAACGTCCTTTTCCATTCAAAAGGAGAAAGTGCAGGCAGTGAAAGTGATCCAACTTCCAATGCAAAGACTTTTGAAAATAGCTGAGGTGAAATTAGTGAGTGCCGGGGATATCGGGGATGAAGATTTGGAGGTAAACTCTTTGTTCCCATATATGCCAGTGGATCAAGCATATGAAATTATAGAAAAGATTCTGCCGGCGTATCGATTGAAAAAGCAAATGAAGAAGCTGCCTAAGAAAGCTCTATATGCTAGACTGCTTAGACCTAGTTATTTTGGGATAATCGCAGCAATTGGTCTTGTCTATTGGAAGCCAGAGATATGGTATATGGCGATATTATTATTTATTTTGATTTATTTGTTGAGAGTATGGGATTACTTTAATAGCAGGTACATCCAACATGAAGAATTTATTCAAGTGAAGAAGGGGAGCCTGCAATCAACATTAATTTTGACAAAAAGAGCAAAGGTTATGGAAGTTAATGTGAAGAGATCCCGGTTACAGAGGAATTTGGGTCTTGCCACTATTGAATTCATTAATCGATCACAGCCGATTGAGCAAACGGATTTAACCGATGTTCCAGCGTCAGATGCTAGTGAATTTTATCATTGGTATAATAAGCGAATGAGTGACATACATGTAGAAGATTATGTAGAGAGCAACGAAGGTGAAAATGGTAAGAAAGCACTGAAATAGCAACTATTCTTTTAATTGGATGCTAAAAGGTTTGTTAGACTAGTATGGTCTCATCTTGTTGGTTGAAAAATAACAGCAAGAGGTGAAATCAATTGGCAGTCATTACAAGCTTTGATATAAGAAAACGCGAGAAACAAATAAAATATGAAAGAGCGGTTCTTAGGGAAATATCCCTTAAAGAATTAAAAGAAAAGGTAGCTCACTATTTTGGCTCCTCTAACCTAACTTCTAGTATCTTAATGAACAATGGAATCGAAGAGGCTTGTTATGATGTAGCAATAGAGACCTTTCTTTTAGGAGCGAATTACAGTAAATTTAGTGAATATGGCGAAGAAGTTCAAGCTATAAAAAATAGATGCAAGGAAGAAGATGTTCATTTAAAAGAAACACTTTACCATTTTCTTCTTTATTGGGGCAGTGAGGAAAGCAATAAAAATGAATCCCTATACTATTTATGCGAACAATTTGTTGATGAATGGTGGCTGGAAGGTTATACGAAAGCGAATAAGAGAAGAAAGCTTCGCTTACATTGAAAGATGGCATGAAAATGCCATCTTTCAGACTGTAGACAAACTCCTGTATTTTGGAAATAGAAGTTTGAGTAAAGTATATTTATTAATCTCTTTGAATTTAGACGTTACTTTCCGCTCCGGGGGTTCGCTTTCCATGGGGCTCGCGCTGAGCCGCTTCGGCTTACAGCCTGCAGGGTCTCAGACTGTCTCGCTAATCCCACAGGAGTCTCACCCCCTCCACTCCAAGCAACGCATGAAAATGCATTTTTACTTCTTCAATATCTTTTTGTTATGGCCTGAAAGGAGGACTTGCTGTTCTAAAACCTCATATTCCTCCATATAGTATGAATAAGGACGGGCACAGGGGGGAATGAGGTTAACTGTGAGTAAAAAGTGGAAAATAAGCATATATATCCTAGGACTAGCACTCCTTTTCTTTATTTTGCAATTTGATTTCTCAAATGATGATTCATGGGATGCCTGGAATTTGCCATTAACCGGAAAAGTAATCATTATTGATCCTGGACACGGCGGGCCTGATGGTGGTGCAGGGGATAAGGAGGTAATGGAAAAGGATATCGCCTTAAGCGTTTCCTTAAAGCTTCGAGATTATCTGCAAGAGCAAGGAGCGTTAGTCATCATGACAAGAGAAATAGATAAGGATTTGGCTAGTGAAAGTACGAAAGGCTATCGCAATCGAAAAGTTGAGGATTTAAAAGAAAGAATAAGCATTATCAATAAATCGGATGCGGATTTATTCTTGAGTATTCATTTAAATGCTATCCCTTCATCGAAATGGAGTGGAGCACAAACCTTCTATTCTTCTAAGCAAGAAGGAAATGATAGAGCTGCTAAGTTTATTCAAGACGAATTAATTGATAACTTAGAGAATACTACCCGGAAGGCAAAAACGCTGGAGAGTGTATACATACTTAAATATGCCGAGAGACCAGGAGTGCTAGTGGAGGTAGGTTTCTTATCGAATCCACAAGAAAAGGCAAATCTTATGAAGGAAGATTATCAGGAGAAAATTGCAGCATCTATTTATAAAGGGGTTAATCGTTTTTTTACAAATGAAGAGGAACTTGAAATTCAAGAATAGAGACTTATGATGTCTCTATTCTTATTTTTATCGATTTTATCTATTCCCGGGAAATAAATGCTAGTAATAACGTTTGAATCTTCAGAATGTAAACGATAACTATTTTTGTGCTATACTGATAGTAAAAATAGGAAAGGGGATTGCGTCATGATAACAAAAGAAGAAATCGAGAAGATAGTGGAGAATATGATCGATCCTTTTTTACATAAATCATTGCTTGAACTGAGCGCAGTGAAAGATGTCAAATGGAATGAAGAAAAAGGGCATGCCAGTTTAAAGGTGGCTGTAGCAAAGTTAGGCTCAGCCTATCAAATCGAGTTGCAAAATCAAATTGTCAGCGCGCTTAAAGAAAGAGGGGTAGAGAGTGTTGGGTTACGCTTTACCGAATTATCTAGTGCGCTTGTAGAGGAAATAATAAAGGAAACAGAATCTGAAGATAAGAAGCCAATTTATATTGCCATTGCTAGTGGGAAAGGTGGAGTAGGAAAATCAACGGTTTCCGTGAACTTAGCTGTCTCTTTAGCAAGGATGGGGAAAAAAGTTGGGTTATTAGATGCTGATATATATGGTTTTAGTGTCCCAGATATGATGGGAATCACGAATAGACCAGAAGTAATAAAGGAGCGTATTATTCCGGTTGAGCGTTTTGGGGTTAAAGTTATTTCGATGGGATTCTTTGTTGAAGATAATACCCCTATTATCTGGAGAGGTCCAATGCTTGGTAAAATGCTGACAAGCTTTATGGATGAAGTAGAATGGGGAGAACTTGATTATCTCCTATTAGATTTACCACCAGGAACAGGTGATGTGGCTTTAGATGTCCACTCTATGCTGCCAACAAGTAAAGAAATTATTGTAACAACACCTCATCCAACTGCTGCGTTTGTTGCAGCACGTGCTGGGGCGATGGCATTAAGAACAGAACATGAGATATTAGGTGTCATAGAAAATATGTCTTATTTTGAAAGTCGTTTAACAGGGGAAAAGGAATATGTGTTTGGCAAGGGTGGAGGAACGAAATTAGCAAAGGATTTAGAGGTACCCTTACTCGGAGAACTGCCATTGGGGCAGCCAGATTGGAATGAAGAAGATTTTGCTCCATCCGTCTATAAAGAAACACATCCTATTGGTGAAAGATATAAGGAGATTGCTGAACAAATAGTAGAAGTCTTAGAGATGGCAGCGGATAGAGTAGAAAACTAACTTCTGATAGTAAAAAGAGGTACCTTCCTTTGAAGGCACCTCTCAGACTGTCGACAAACTCCTAATTCAGTAATTAGGAGTTTGTCTTAGTTTATACATATACATTCTTTTAAATAAGAGTTGATTTCCGTTGCAGGGGTTCGCTTTCCGTGGGGCTCGCGCTGAGCCGCTTCGGCCTAAAGGCCTGCAGGGTCTCAGACTGTCTCGCAGATCCCACAGGAGTCTCACCCCTTCCACTCCAATCAATGCATAATAATTCCATTTGCATTTCCTAAATTCCTTTTGTCAACAAGCTGAGAGGTACCTTCCTTTGAAGGCACCTCTTTTTATATTTTATTTTCTTCTGATAATAAAGAGGAAGAGGCTTCTTTCGCAGCTTTATCTAGTAATTCTTTCAATTTAGATTTGAATTCAGGTGTTTCCATTGTTTCTTGGAGGATTTGTTCCACATGCTCTCTATATTCTGTGCTTTTTAAAATGTTCTTCATTTCTGATTCTAGCGAAGGATCTTGCAGCAACTCGACCATCATCTTCCGATATCCCGGGTCCTTCATCAGATCTTTGATCAATTTTTCATTTTCGGATTTCATGCTTTTTGCCATTGTTTCAGCAAATTCAGGATCCTTGAATTTTTTTTGCCAGAATTCAGCTGCCTTGTCAGAAACGAGTGTTTTTTCTATTGTATTTGTTACTGCCTTTTCATTCATAACCAGGTTTTGCTTTATTTCTTCATCGTTCATTACTTCACGAATAGCTTTTTTCCCTTCGTCTGTTTTTAATATATCCACAACCATTTTCTTCGTTTGATCATAGTCCATTTGTTGAGAATTTTCACTTTCTGAGCATCCACTTAATAAAGAAATGACTAGCAGGAGGGTAATCCCTTTTTTTAGCATGATAATTACCTCTTTCATTAAAGATATCTATTAAGTAGAATGGATTCTTTTTGAATTTTTATTCCTGATGGTAAGCAAAAGATAATGGAATAAGAAAGAAAAAACTGGCCCTAAAAGAGTTTTTTCGATCTTTATTCAATCGATTACCTCTAATTAGGACACAGCTTTTTTGCTTTAATGTACTTCCTTCGATTTGGAATCAGCGTTGGAAATCATTTCTGAAACAGTAACTAACTTTAAGTTCTTTTTTTGTAATTTCCCTATAATTTCTGGTAGGGCTTTTGCAGTTTGTTTAGCAGAATCAGAAGCATGTAATAAAACGATGTCCCCCTTTTTAGCTGAAGTAGCTTTTTTGATGATTTGTTGTGATCCGGGATTGGTCCAATCCTTAGAGTCGATACTCCAGTGTACTAATGTGTAATCATATTGGTCTGCAATAGTCAAAGTAGATTGACTGAAATGACCGGTTGGGGCTCTAGCTAATAAAATATTTTCTACTTTTAATTTTTGAAATGCCGTTTTTGCTTTAGATATATCTTGGCGAATTTTTTCTTCTTTTACTTCAGAATAGTCAACATAGTCATAACCTAGTATTCCAATTTCGTGACCTTCCTTTACCATTCTACTGACTAATTCAGGATGCCTTTCTGCCCAAGAACCAGCAAGAAAAAATGTTGCGTTCACTTTCTTTTCTTTCAAAATATCAAGAATTGGTTCTGCTCTTTTGTCGCCCCATCCAATATTAAAGGTGAGCGCAACTCCTTTCTCCCCTTTGTAAACAGCCTTTGGTCCATCCTTAGAAGAAAATACAGGGATTTGAACAATGTTTTCCACATACAAAAACCAGGCTGTGAAGAAGGATACTACAACTATCAATGCCATTTGTTTTAAGGATTTACTGTTAAGAACATAGAAAAAATTCATCTGTTTGTCACCTCGTCCACTTTACTGCTCGTCTCATACTTATGTAGAAAAGAAAAAAATCATGACAAAAACTTTTATAAAAAAAGAAAAATTAGTACATAATACAGAGACCAAAATATGGATGCAGCAGGAGGATTAGTGATGATTGGATTATTATTAAATAAAAAGGAAATAAAAGAGATTGAATATCTAATTAAAAGGGAATTGGATGAAATATTATTGGATTTAGGAGATAAAAGAATTGATCTTGCTGTGAAGAAAGCGATGATTAAAAGGTATAAGAATTTATTTGTATTGCTTAAAAGAGTGGCTTCCCCTAAGGAATGTCTAGCATATATCCTGCCAGAAAGTAAGCTATTAGATGAAAAAATATAAAATGTGAAAAAACTGTTGACGAATAATAGTTATCTTGGTATATTAATAAACGTCACTTCGACAAAAGAAATCAACGAATAAGAAAATAAAAAAAGTAGTTGACTCTTAAGTTTGGATGTGTTAAATTAATAAAGTCGCTTATTGAGCGGCCGACT